>DATGHJ010000601.1:0-2111 GCA_035308085.1 Trinickia sp.
GGGTGCTCATCGGGAATTACTCAGAATTATGGGTATTAAATAATTATAGCATTCCAATAATTTCATATAATTTGGCTGCGCTCACTCGGAACGCCCTCCCGCAGCGCCGCTTCGTCAATCGCCGCCGCCAGCAACTCGAACGACGGCACGATCTCCTCATCCGGCACGCACGCCTAGCCGATCAGCAACCCGGACGCCGAGCGCGCCGGTTCCGCGTAGTAGCCCGATAACGGCCGCACGACGATATTGCGCTCGAGCGCGGCGGCGGCCACGTTGCGGTCGTCTGCGCCCTCCGGCAATTGCAGCACCAAATGCAGCCCCGCATCGCCGCCCACCGTCGGCAGCGCGTCGCCATAGCGCCGCGCGAGCGCATCGAGCAAGTTCTGCCGCCGCTGCCCGTAAAGCGTGCGCATCTTGCGGATATGCGACGTGAAATGCCCTTCGGCGATGAATTCGGCGAGCACCGCCTGCTGCAATAGCTGCCCTTCCCGGTACAACTCGGCGCTCGCGGTCGCAAAGCTCTCCGCAAGCGCCTCGGGCACGACGAGATAGCCCACGCGCAAACCTGGAAACAGCGTCTTGCCGAAGCTCCCGACATAAATGACCTGCCCCGCCGTATCGAGCCCCTGCAGCGACGCGAGCGGCCGGCTGCCGTAGCGGAATTCGCTGTCGTAGTCGTCCTCGATGATCCAGCACTGATGCTGGCGCGCGTATTCGAGCAGCATGCGGCGGCGCGCGAGCGTCATCACCATGCCGAGCGGATATTGATGCGACGGCGTGACAAGCATCAGCTTCGGCGGATTCGCGAGATCGTCGGGCGACGGCGCGATCCCTTCGGCGTCGACACCGATCGGATGCGAGCGCAGTCCCGACACGTGCAGCACGCTGCGCACGCCCCAATAGCACGGGTCTTCGGTCCAGATGACGTCGCCGGGATCGGACAAGAGGCGCACCGCCAGATCGACCGATTGATGAATACCCGTCGTGATGATGATCTGCTCGGGCGTGCAGCGCACCGAGCGCGACGTGCGCAGGTAGTCGGCAAGCACATGGCGCAAGAGCGCCAGACCGCCGCCCGGCGCGTAGGTCAGGAGTTCCGGGCGCAGCCGGCGCCAGTATTTGCTGCTGATGCGGTTCCACACTTGCGCGGGAAAGCGCGACACATCGGGCACGCCGGGCATGAACGCGCCCCATTGGCGCTTCGAGACGCCCGCGCCCGCGACGAGACGCGCGCCGCGCATCGACAGCGCACGCGCCGCGGTTTGAAACGGCAGCGCCGAGGCGCCAAGCCCCGCGCCATGCCCGCCTGCGCGAGCCGCTTGCGCCGCGCCCCCGGCGATGCGCACCGGCTCCGCCAGCTCAGGCGCTCCCAAGATCTCATCCGGCGTGCTGTCCGCGACAAACGTGCCGCGTCCCGTCCCCGAGCTCACATAGCCTTCGAGCGCCAATTGCTCGTAGACCTGCGTCACGGTATTGCGCGCGATCCCGAGCTCGTTGGCGAGCAGCCGCGACGACGGCACCTTCGTCCCCGCCGGCAGCTCGCGCGACAGGATCGCCTGCTGCAGCAGCCGATGCAGCTGCCGGTAGACCGGTTGTCCGTTGCCGCGCTCGATCCGCTGAGCGAGCCAGTCCGACAATACGCTCGCGCGCATAAATTGGCCCCTACATTTTCGTAAAAATGGCTCTGATAATTGGAGCCAAACCTGATTATAGTCGTTACATCGGGCGGCATTGCGCCGCACACCTGCCCGAACTCAATCCAACGCGAGGAGATGAAGCATGACCACCAATTCCGAACTCCAGGCCCGCAAGGACGCCGCCACCCCGCGCGGCGTCGGCGTGATGTGCAACTTCTACGCCGCGCGCGCCGAAAACGCGGAACTGTGGGACATCGAGGGCCGCCGCTTCATCGATTTCGCCGCCGGCATCGCGGTGCTGAACACGGGCCACCGCCACCCGAAGATCGTCAAGGCGATCGCGGATCAGCTGAACAACTTCACGCACACCGCGTACCAGATCGTCCCGTACGCGTCGTACGTCGAACTGGCCGAGAAGATCAACGCACGCGCGCCGGGCGACTTCCCGAAGAAAACCGCGTTCTTCACGACCGG
>DATGHJ010000602.1:0-2638 GCA_035308085.1 Trinickia sp.
GCTTTGTGTAGGTGTTGGTGGAGCAGATCGGCGTGCGGCAAGCTATGCATACGTTTGCATAGCCTGGTGGAGCCGGCGCGGTGCCGGCAATGTGCAGGAATACGTGGACGGAGACGAACTTGAAACTTGAACGGATGCCAGCAGGCAAGTGGTCCCGGGGGCGCATCGCCATCGCATGCGCTGTCGCGCTTTGCGTGAGTCATGCATCGAGCGCATTCGCGGCAGGCGAGAGTCTTGCCGCTTTCTACAAGAACCAGGTCGATCCGCATTTCGCGCTGGTGCACGCCGGCGTGGATGCGGAAGCGAAGCTTCTTGGCGTGTCGGTGACCCATTACGCGCCGACGCGGCCCAACGACCTCGGGGAGCAATTGAGCGAACTCGAGGATGTGAGCGTAAAGAAGCCGGGCGCGGTGCTGTTCATGGGCGTGAACCCGCGCGGCGTGGTGCCCGAGATCGAGAAGTTGAACACGATCGGGATTCCTATCGTCAACTACAACGACCGGGTCGCGGGCGGCTCGTTCGCGTCGGTGGTCGTGGCCGACGACTTCAATCTCGGCCTCGAGATCGCGCGATACCTGTTCACGAACATGGAGAGGAAGGGGAATGTCGTCATCCTCGAGGGCGTGAAGGGGTCGACCACGAGTGACGAACGCGTGCGGGGCTTCCACAAGGCGCTCGAGGAATTCCCGAACATCCATCTGCTCGCCTCGCAGCCGGCGAACTATCAACGCTTGCAGGCGCTTCAGGTGACGGAGAACCTGATCCAAGCGAACCCGAAGATCGACGGCGTGCTCGCTGCTGCGGACGTGATGGCGATGGGTGCGATCGAGGCGTTGGAGGCAGCCAGTCAGAAGCAGACGAAAGTGGTCGGCATCGGTGGCGTACCGGAGTCGGTCAAGGCGATCAAGGACGGGCGTCTGCTTGCTACCGCCGAATTCAACGGCTTCAAGATGGGCTGCATTGCCACAATGGCTGCGGTGCGAACGCTTCGGAAGGAGTCCGTTCCGAAGACCATCCTGTTGAAGGGCGTCGTCATCGATAAGACCAACTACGCGCCGTTCGAGCTGCCGGGCGACCAGCGGCAATGTCCGGCATGGGACCAAGTGGCGGGCAATTGACGTGACGGCGGACCACACGGGGCGTTCCGGTGCGGCGCCCCGGGCGTCTCGCGCGTCGTGGCCACCGCCCCCCCAACACCGCGGAGGCGAACATGGAAACTATAACTTCGACCGAGCGCGTGCCGCGACTCGAGCTACGCAAGATCTGCAAGAGCTTCCCAGGCGTTCGCGCGCTGACCGACGTCGATCTTCGGCTGCATCCAGGCGAAGTCCACATGCTTCTCGGCGAAAACGGCGCGGGGAAATCGTCGCTGATGAAGGTGCTGTTCGGCGCCTATCGAGCCGATTCCGGCACGTTCTTCTTCGACGGACAGCCGATCACGATCGATTCGCCCGCTGACGCGAAACGGCTGGGCATCGCGGTAATCTTTCAGGAATTCTCGCTCGTTCCGCATCTGTCGATCGCGCAGAACATCTATCTTGGGCGCGAGCCGCGCAATCGTCTTGGGCTCGTCGATCATCGCCGGATACATGCGGATGCCGCGGCGCTGCTAGACGAGCTGGGCCTTGCGTACGACACCCATGCTCATGCAGCCGATCTCGGCGTCGCGCAGCAGCAGATGGTCGAGATCGCGAAGGCACTTTCGCACGACGCGCGCGTGCTCGTCATGGATGAGCCGACCGCGGCCATTTCGGACCGTGAGGCCGATGCGCTGTTTGCCGTCGTTCACAGGTTGCGCAGTGCCGGCGTGGCGATCGTCTATATCTCGCATCGGATGAAGGAAGTCTTCGATCTCGGCGATCGCGTGACGGTGTTGCGGGATGGACGGCTCGTGAAATCGATGCCGGCTGCCGAAACGACGCCTGAGGAGCTCATTGCGCTGATGGTCGGTCGTGAGGTGGGAGCCGTGTATCGGCGGCGTTATTTCGGCACGCCCGGCGAAGTCGCGCTCGACGTGCGGCGGCTGACGACCGTGACCGGTGTGAAGGGCGTCGATCTTCAAGTCAGATGCGGCGAAATCGTCGGCCTGTCCGGGCTCGTCGGCGCGGGGCGCACGGAAGTGGTCCGGGCGGTGTTCGGTGCCGATCCGATTCAGAGCGGCCGCATCGAGATCTTCGGCGAGCCGGTGACCGGCGGGCCCGACAAAGTGGCGGCGCGGGGCGTGGGCCTGATTCCTGAAAACCGCAAGCAGGAAGGGCTGGCACTGAATCGCTCGGTCCACGAGAACCTCCTCGCGTCGAGCCTGTGGCGGCTTTTTCCAAAAGGCTGGTATCGCGCAGAGCGGGCGCGACGCGCAACGCGGGAGCTGATCGAGACTCTGCGGATCGCGCCGGGCGATCCGGCAAAGCGCGCGCGTTTCCTGAGCGGCGGCAATCAGCAAAAAATCGTGATCGGCAAATGGCTCAGCGCCCGCTGTCGCCTCTTCATCTTCGACGAACCGACGCGCGGCATCGACATCGGCGCGAAGACGGAAATTTTCAACTTGATCGAGCGGCTGGTCGAAGAGGGCGCAGCCGTGCTGCTGATCAGTTCCGAACTCACGGAAATCGTGCACGTCTGCGACCGCGCGTATGTGATG
>DATGHJ010000603.1:0-2722 GCA_035308085.1 Trinickia sp.
TTCTCTTCGTCCGGCTCGTAGCGCGAACCGCCGATCAGCTTCTTGTACTCGTTCGACTTGAAGTCCGACAGACGCACGATGACCGGACGCGGATAGAACGCCGCCGCGATCGTCGCGATGCCTTCGGTCAGCTTGTCGACGTAGAACGCACGTGGCGACGCATGCCCGCGCGCGACGCTTTCCACGGCCTTCTTCAAGTCTGCGTCGACGTTCGGGTACTCGAGAATCGCCTTCGGATGCACGCCGATGTTGTTGTTGATGATGAACTCGAGACGCGCGAGACCCACGCCGGCGTTCGGCAGCTGCGAGAAATCGAAGGCAAGCTGCGGGTTGCCGACGTTCATCATGATCTTCACCGGCAGCGGCGGCAGCTCGCCGCGCTGAACTTCGGTGACTTCAGTTTCGAGCAGGCCGTCGTAGATCTTGCCTTCGTCGCCTTCCGCGCACGACACGGTGACGAGCGAGCCGTCCTTCAGCACGTCAGTCGCATCGCCGCAGCCGACCACCGCCGGCACGCCGAGCTCACGCGCGATGATTGCCGCGTGGCAGGTGCGGCCGCCGCGATTCGTGACGATCGCCGAGGCGCGCTTCATCACCGGCTCCCAGTTCGGGTCGGTCATGTCGGCGACGAGCACGTCGCCCGGCTGCACACGTTCCATTTCCGACGGATCGTGAATCACGCGCACTGGACCCGCGCCGATCTTCTGGCCGATTGCACGGCCCGTGGCGATCACCTGCGACTGGCCCTTGAGCTTGAAGCGCTGCTCGGCCTTGCCCGCCGCCTGGCTCTTCACGGTCTCAGGACGCGCCTGCAAAATGAAGATTTTGCCGTCACGGCCGTCCTTGCCCCACTCGATGTCCATCGGACGCTGGTAGTGCTTCTCGATGATGACCGCGTACTTCGCGAGCTCGACCACGTCCTGGTCGGTAATCGAATAGCGGTTACGCTGCTCGTGCGCGACGTCGACCGTCTTCACGCGGCCCGGCTCACCCGGCTTCGTGAATTCCATCTTGATGAGCTTCGAGCCGATCGAGCGGCGAATGATCGGGTACTTGCCTTGCGCAAGCGTGGTCTTGAAAACGTAGAACTCGTCCGGATTCACCGCGCCTTGCACGACGGTTTCACCGAGGCCATAGCTCGACGTGATGAAGACGGCATCCTTGAAGCCCGATTCGGTATCGAGCGTGAACATCACGCCGGCCGCGCCAACGTCCGAGCGAACCATGCGCTGCACGCCGGCCGACAGCGCCACTTCCGCGTGCGTGAAGCCCTTGTGGACACGATAGGAGATCGCGCGGTCGTTATAGAGCGACGCGAACACGTGCTTCATGCGATCGAGCACGTCTTCGATGCCGACCACGTTCAGGTAGCTTTCCTGCTGGCCAGCAAACGACGCGTCAGGCAAGTCTTCCGCCGTCGCCGACGAGCGCACCGCAAACGATAGCTCTTCCGGCGAGCCGTTCTGGAGCGTATCGAAGCCCTCGCGGATTTCCGCTTCGAGGCGCGGCTGCAACGGCGCGTCGACGATCCATTGACGAATTTCCTTGCCCGCCTCGGCGAGCGCCTTCACGTCGTCGACGTCGAGCGACTCGAGACGCTTGGCAATGCGTTCGGTGAGATCGTTGTGATGGAGGAAATCGCGGAATGCGAGTGCCGTGGTGGCGAAGCCCGTGGGCACCCGAACCCCGGCTTCGGCGAGCTGGCTGATCATCTCGCCGAGCGACGCGTTCTTGCCGCCCACAATCTCCACATCGGTCATCCGCAACTGCTCGAACGGAACTACATACGCCTGATCCTTTGCGACGTTAACTGCGTTAGTCATACAAGCCCCTAAGTGTGAAAGAAATTCTCGGCTGTACAAGTGGGCTTGGACGCGGGCCGCTCATAGGAAGCGAAGCACCGCGCCTTGTACAACCTGTTGGAAAAGCAATCGCCGGCGCGTTCGCGTTCCCGGATGCCGTCAAAAATACGGCGGAATAGCCCGACGAAGCGGAGAATTCCTTGAGATTGGCGCAATACTCAGCAATTTTCCCCGCAACGACGCGGATTTCGATGCGATCCGCCCGCAATTGCTTATCCAACAGGTTGCCGCTATTCTACCGTGCCGACCGTTGAAGTGTGACGGCCTGATGAGAATTGCGCCTCGAAAGGCGCGCCGCCCCGCAGTTGTTCCCGTTGCTGCCCCCGCTGTGATTTTTTTCGCACGTTCCGTGCCCTATTGATGCCGCCTACCGTATTCATTGTCTCCGACGGTACCGGGATCACTGCCGAGACCTTCGCGCACTCGATCCTGTCCCAGTTCGACCAGAAATTCCGCCTCGTGCGGGTGCCGTTCGTCGACTCCGCCGACAAGGCTTACGCCACGGTCGAAAAGATCGCCGAAGCCGCCCAGCTCGACGGCCGCAGGCCGATCGTGTTCACGACGCTCGTCGACAGCGCGTCGAACGCGATCGTCAAGAATTCGAACGCGCTCGTGCTCGACATCTTCCAACAGTTCGTCGAGCCGCTCGAGCAGGAACTGGAGATGAAATCGACGCACGCGATCGGCCGGGGCCACCAAAACGCCGATACCGACGAGTACAAGACGCGCATCGAAGCCATCAACTTCTCGCTCGCACACGACGACGGACAATCGAACCGCAACCTCGCCGACGCCGACGTGATCCTGATCGGCGTGTCGCGCAGCGGCAAGACGCCGACGAGTCTCTACCTCGCGATGCA
>DATGHJ010000604.1:0-4995 GCA_035308085.1 Trinickia sp.
TGTATCCGTTCATCGTCAACGATCCCGGCGAAGGCAGCCAGGCCAAACGCCGCGCGCAGGCGGTCATCATCGACCATCTGATGCCGCCGCTTACGCGCGCCGAGAACTACGGCCCGCTGCAGGACCTCGAGCGGCAAGTCGACGAATACTACGAAGCGCTGATGGTCGATCCGCGCCGAGCGAAGCTGTTGCGCAAGACGATCCTCGCGACGATCGTCGAGCATCGGCTGCACGAGGAATTGAGCGTCGGCTTGCCGGCCGATCAGGACGCCGAAGACGCGCTGCTCACGCGCGCCGATGCCTACCTGTGCGAGCTGAAAGAGGCGCAGATCCGCGACGGCTTGCACACGTTCGGCGAGTCGCCGCAACGCGCGCAGCGGCGCGATACGCTGCTCGCGCTCGCGCGCTTTCCGGTGAGCGGCGGGCAGGGCGCGAATGCGGGTTTGATCGAGGCGCTGGCGAAAGACCTCCAGGCCGATGCGATCTTCGATCCGCTGGCGCCGGATTGGTCGGCTGAGTGGAACGGGCCGCGTCCCGAGCTGCTGCGGCAGGTGAGCGACGCGCCTTGGCGCCACAACGGCGACACGCGCGAACGGCTCGAATTGCTGGCCACTGAGTTGTTGAAGAACCTATGCGGCGATGCAGGCGACGAGCACGCAGCCGCGGCCGCCATCGCTACGCCCGCCCCCGGCGCGCTGCCGCACACCGAACGCGTGCTGCAGCGCGTGCGCGACGATCTCTTGCCGCGCCTCGACGCTTGCGGTGCGCACGAAATGCGGCACTTGAAGCGCGGACTCGAAGGACGCTTCGTGCCGCCAGGGCCAAGCGGCTCGCCCTCGCGCGGACGCCCCGACGTGCTGCCCACCGGCCGCAACTTCTATTCGGTCGACACGCGCGCCGTGCCGACGCAATCGGCGTGGACGCTCGGCCTGAAATCGGCGCAGCAGCTGATCGAGCGGCACGTGCAGGAACATGGCGACTATCCGCGCGCGGTCGGCCTCTCGGTGTGGGGTACGGCGACGATGCGCACGGGCGGCGACGACATCGCGCAGGCGATGGCGCTGATCGGCGTGCGGCCGAAATGGGCGCCGGGCAGCCATCGCGTGACCGACTTCGAGATCATGCCGATCGAGGCGTTCGACCGGCCCCGCATCGACGTGACGCTGCGCGTCTCCGGCTTCTTCCGCGATGCGTTCACGAACGTCATGCATTTGTTCGACGCAGCCGTGCAAGCCGTCGCCGAACTCGACGAGCCCGAGCACTTGAATCCGATTCGCGCACGCGTGCTGCGCGAGCGCGACGCGCTGATCGCGCGCGGCATCGAAGCGGGCGAAGCGCGGCGCCGCGCGGGCTGGCGCGTGTTCAGCGCGCGCCCCGGCGCATACGGCGCGGGTTTGCAGGAACTGATCGACACCAAGCAATGGCGCAGCGATGCCGATCTTGCCGACGCGTATCAGGCGTGGGGCGGCTATGCGTATGCGCAGCAAAGCGCGGGCGTCGAAGCGCGGCAGGCGTTCGGCACGCGGCTCGCGACGCTCGACGTGGTCTTGCAGAACCAGGACAACCGCGAGCACGACGTGCTCGACTCGAACGACTACTACCAGTTTCAAGGCGGCATGGTGGCGGCGGTCCGGCATCTCGCCGGCGGCCAGCCGCACGTCTATCACGCGGATCACGCGAACCCTGCCGCGCCGCGCATCCGCACGCTGCAGGAAGAGATCGCGCGAGTGATCCGCTCGCGCGTCGTCAATCCGAAGTGGCTCGACGGCGTGAAGCGCCACGGCTATAAGGGCGCGGCGGAGATCGCGGCGACCGTCGACTACTTGTACGGGTACGATGCGACCGCACGCGTGATCGCCGACCATCAATACGCGCTCGTCACCGATGCCTATCTGAACGACGCCGGCACGCGCGCTTTCCTCCAACGCCATAATCCGCACGCGCTGCATTCGATTTGCGAGCGGCTGCTCGAAGCGATGCAGCGCGGGCTGTGGCAAGCGCCCGGCACGTATCGCGAGCAAGTCGAGCAGCATCTGCTCGTGAGCGAACAGCACATCGAAGGATCACGGCAATGAACACATCGAACGGCGGGCGCGACATGAATGCCGAGCGCGCGAACAACGCGGGCGCGGCATTCGGATCGCGTCCCGCGTTTCCCTTTGCCGCGCTCGTCGGCCAGAAGCCGTTGCAGCAGGCACTGCTGCTCGCGGCGATCGACCCGGGCATCGGCGGCGTGCTCGTCAGCGGGCCGCGCGGCACGGCGAAATCGACGGCGGCGCGCGCGCTCGCGGAGTTGCTGCTTGACGGACGGCTCGTGACCCTGCCGCTCGGCGCGAGCGAAGACCGCTTGATCGGCACGCTCGATATCGAAGCGGCGCTGCGCGACGGCTCCGTGAAATTCTCGCCGGGCCTGCTCGCGCACGCGCATCGCGGCGTGCTCTATGTCGATGAAATCAACCTGCTGCCCGACGCGCTCGTCGATGCGATGCTCGACGCGGCGGCGAGCGGCGTGAACACCGTCGAGCGCGATGGCGTCTCGCACAGTCACGAAGCGCGCTTCGTGCTGATCGGCACGATGAATCCCGAAGAGGGCGAGTTGCGTCCGCAACTGATCGATCGCTTCGGTCTTGCCGTCGAGTTGCGGAATTGTTTCGAGCTGAGCGTGCGGCAGCAGATCGTCAAGGCGCGCCTCGCGTTCGATACCGACCCGCACGCCTTTCGCGCGCAATACGCGACGCAGCAAGCCACCTGTGCCGAGCGCATTCGCGCGGCGCGCGATGCGCTGCCGCTTCTGACGTTCGACGATGCCGTGCACGCGCGCGTGAGCGAGCTGTGCGTCGCGGCGGCCGTCGATGGCATGCGTGCCGACCTCGTGATGCTGCGCGCAGCGCGCGCGCTCGCCGCGCTCGAACAAAGCGATGCGGTGACGACCGGGCATGTGGAGCGTGTTGCCGAAGCGGTGCTGTGCCATCGACGGCGCGAGCACGATGAAGCGCAGGCGGATCGCGGGATGGCGTCGACGCAGCCGGCGCCACCCCACGCCCACTCATCGAACCGCTCGCAAGCACCCGAGCCCGATGCGCACGACGGCGACTGGGGCTACCTGCCGCCCGAGCCGACCGGGCTCACGAAAGTCAAAGGCGTCATTCCGCTGCCCGCGCACCAAGCAAAAAAACGCTGAGCCATCGAAAGCGCGCCGCCGCTCGCACGAACTCGACGAGCGGTCTTCGATGGCTGACGGGCGGAGGCAACGTCGTACGCGGCGGCGAACCGGGCACGCGCATCGCATGGCCGCAAACGCTCGCCGCCAAGCGCGCCGAACGCTTGCGCGCGGAGCATCTGCGTTTCGCGCGCGAAGCGTCGCGAGAAAGCGTGCTGCATTGCTTCGTGCTCGATTGTTCGGGCTCGATGCTGGCGGGCCAGCGGCTCGCGCTTGCGAAAGGCATGCTGCTCTCAATGTTCGAACACGCCGCGACGACGCGCGCCGAAGCCGCGCTCGTGTGCTTCGGCGGCACGCGCGCCGACGTGCGCTTCGGGCCGCTCGTGCCGCGCTGGTGGAACGAGCGCTGGCTCGCGCCGGTGGGCGGCGGGGGCGGCACGCCGCTCGCGCTGGGCGTGCGCCGCGCGGCGCAATTGCTCGCACGGTCGAAGCGGCGCAAGCCGGCGCAGGCGCGCTGGCTATGGATACTGTCGGATGGACGCAGCCGCGATTGGCCGGCGCGCCCCGCTGCGGCCGATCAGATCGTCGTCGTGAACTTCGAGACCGGCGCGCTCAGGCTCAACCGTTGCGAGCGCCTTGCGAACGAGTGGGGCGCGAGCTTGTGCCGCCCCGAGGAATTGTTTGCTCGCTGAGATTCGGCACACCGCGTGAAGTGGCCCTAGTGCAGAATCTTCCCCAGAAAATCTCTGGCCCGCTCGGAGCGTGGATTGGCGAAGAACGCCTCCTTGCTGTCATCCTCGACGATGCGCCCCTGGTCCATGAAGATCACGCGATGCGCGACCTTCTTGGCGAACCCCATTTCGTGGGTCACGCACATCATCGTCATGCCTTCTTGGGCCAGTTCGACCATCACGTCGAGCACTTCGTTGATCATCTCCGGATCGAGTGCCGACGTCGGCTCGTCGAACAGCATGGCGACCGGGTCCATCGATAGCGCCCGCGCAATCGCCACCCGCTGCTGCTGGCCGCCCGATAACTGTCCCGGATACTTCCCGGCATGCGCGCGAAGCCCGACGCGATTGAGCAGGCTTAGCGCTTTGTCCGCCGCTTCGTCCTTGGTGCGGCCCAGCACCTTGATTTGCGCGAGGGTCAGATTGTCGGTGATGGACATGTGCGGGAACAGCTCGAAGTGCTGAAACACCATCCCGACTTTCGAGCGCAACTTGGAGAGGTTCGTTTTCTTGTCGCCCACCGACTCGCCGTTGATGGTGATCTCGCCCTGCTGGAACGGCTCGAGCCCGTTGACCGTCTTGATGAGCGTCGACTTTCCGGAACCGGAAGGGCCGCACACGACGACCACCTCGCCCTTCTTGACGCCGGTGGTGCAGTCGGCCAGAACTTGAAAGTGGCCGTACCACTTGGACACGCTGTTGAGGGAAATCACGATGCCTCCCGCCGGGCCGCAGCCCCCTTGGGGGGAGCGTTGCATGGGACCGGAGTAGGCGCTAAAGCGCCAACTCCGGTCGACAGTGAACGATAGTGAGCGTGGGGGTAGTTCATTTAAAACCTGCTTGTGAAAATATCTGTTTCACCGGTGCCGCCCAAGCCGATACCGGCGCTCGAGCGCGCGCGCATAACACGTCAGCGGAAAACACATCGCGAAGTACAGGAGCGCCACCATGGCGTAGATCGGGAACGGGCGAAACACCGCGTTCGTGATCATCGTGCCGGTCTTGGTCAGTTCGGTCAGACCGATGATCGACGTGAGCGCGGTGCTCTTCACGACCTGCACGAGAAAGCCCACGGTGGGCGGCACGGCGATCTTCCATGCCTGC
>DATGHJ010000605.1:0-3152 GCA_035308085.1 Trinickia sp.
CCGGCAACGTGAGCACGACGCCGAACACCGTGACGTATGCGAGCATCAAGAAGCAATAGACCACGAGCGCCAGGTCGGCGAGCATGCCCGGCACGCGGTAGACCGCGAGCATGAAGAGCAACACGATGCCAAGCCCGAACAGCGACGCGACGAGCGATTTTTGCAGATCGATCGCGCCGAGCGTCGGTCCGACGTTTTCGGTCTCGATGATCTTCGTCGGCACCTTGAGCGCGCCGGCGTTGAGCTCGATCGCCAGCAGGACAGCGCTATCCTGAGTCATGCCGCCGCCGTGGATCTCACCGCTCGCCGCGATCGCACCCTCGATCGTCGGCGCTTCGATCATCTTGCCGTCGAGGAATATCGGCAGCGGCTTGCCGATGTTGGCCTTCGTCCAGTCGTAGAATTTCTTGCCGCCGTCGCTCGTCAACGTGAAGTCCACCGCGATCCCGCCGCCCGGGTCCGAACCGACGGTCGCGTGCTGCATATCGGTGCCGGTGACGATGGGCTTGGCGCCATGCGCTTTGGCTGCGCGGTACGGGTCGAACTTCGGATCCGACTGCGCCCGCTGGACCTGCTCTGCCGTGAGCGGGTACATCTCGAGCAGCGCCGCATTGCTCATCAACTTAAGCGCCTGCTCCGGGTCTCTCAGTCCCGGCATCTCGATGTTGATGCGATTAGCGCCGACCTTCTCGAACGTCAGCTCGCTGACGCCAAGACCGCCGAGCCGGTCCTGAAGCACCTGCAGCTCTTCGGCCTGCAGGTCCGAGGTGATCGAAGGATACTGGTCGGTGGGCTCGAGCTCCACGAGCGCGCGCAGACCGCCCTGCAGGTCAAGGCCGAGGTGCGTCTTTTGCTTCAGCGGAGAAAAACCGAACCAGCAGGCGACGCAAAGCCCGACTATGATGGCGAGCTTGATCGGATGCTTCCAGCGAAACCAAAACATATGACCGGCCGGGCCCTTTGCGGATGCGTTTTTGGGATGATGCCATGGTTGGGCGGGCCGACCACATAGGGTCGGCCGCTCCAGTTGGTCGGCGGTGGGGCTTCGCGTAGGCGCGTCCCGTCGCCTTGTGGGTCGACCCCCTGAGCCTTGCCTCCATGGGATAGGCTACGCGGGGCGGTGAAAAGGGCGGCGAGCACGTCTGGACTCTCGCGTCGTACAAGGTCCGGCGATGCAGGCGCTTTTCGAACGAGGCTGATGCAACCAATGCCCGGCGGACCACCGTTACACTGGCGACTCCGCCGCTTGCAGCGCTACGTGCCGCGTCTCATCATCGATGCCGGCAAGGGCATTGAAGATTCCGTTCTGCTTGTCGGCGGCGGGCGCACGGGAACGACATGGGTGTCGAACGTGCTGAACTGGCGCAACGACTATCGCTATCTCTACGAGCCGTTTCACGGCGGCAACGTCCGCATCACGGCCGACTTCATTCCACATATCTATCTGCGGCCCGACAACGACGATCCGCGGTATCTCGAACCCGCTCGGCGCATATTCACGGGGCGGGTGCGCGACTGGTGGATCGATCATCAAAATCGCAAGATGTACGCGCGCAAGCGCTTGATCAAAGACGTGAACACGATGCTGGCGCTACGCTGGGTGTACGAGCACTTTTCCGGTATGCCGATCGTGGTGCTCATGCGGCACCCGTTCGCGACGGCCGTTTCGCGGATGCAGATGAAGTGGTCCGGCAGAATCGGCGTTTTTCTCGATCAGCCAGACCTCGTCGCAGATCACCTCCAGCCGTTCGCGGACGCACTGCGCGCCGAAGATGACGTCTTCATGCGCCAGCTGATCTTTTGGTGCATCGACTACGCGGTGTGCCTGCGGCAGTTCCGCCGCGGCCAGGTCTACATCACCTTTTACGAGCGCATCAGCCGCAATCCTGAAGCCGAACTCCCGGGGCTATGCCGGTTTTTAGGCGTCGCATGGAATCCGCGCATGGTCGATGCTATCTCCGTCCCTTCGATACAGGCGAAACGGTCGCGCCGCGCCACGCCGAGCGCAATCGTTTCGGGCGGTGACGTGCTCTCCGGATGGCGCAAGCACGTCACGCCCGAACGGCTCGAGCGCGGAACCAGCCTGCTGCGAAGCTTCGGTCTCGACACGATCTATGGCGACGCCGATGTGCCGAACCCCGATGCCGCTTACGCGCTCATGCGCCCATAGTCCGGGGGGAGATCTCCGATCATCGTTCTTCGAGGTCGAACGTCTGGACCGGATGCACCGAAAACCCAGGGGCGATCTCAGCAAAGCCGACGACGGGAACGTGAATACCGCACGATTCGGCGAATCGCGCCAGCGGCAACCGGATCGACTGCGCGCAACAGATGGTCGCCCCGCTCGCGTCGATCGCTTGCAGCCGCCGCTCGAGCGCGCCCGCTTGATCGACGTCCAGCGCGAGCGCCGGGCCGAACTCCTCGGCGAAGATCGTTTCGCCAAGCGCATCCTCGCATTCAGCCGAAGGTACCGCAGCGTTGATGCGGCCTTGGGTGTCGGCGATCGACGCGCAGATGCTCGGCGCAAGGCGACGGCGCGCGGCCTCGCCGATCGCGGCTGCGTCCTTCGTGCGCTCGACTTCGTCGGCGATCGTCTCGAGAATCGCCGCGATGTCGCGGATCGATACCCCCTCGCGAGCGAGATGCTGCAGCACGCGCTGCACGAGCCCGACGCCGGCCAGCTCCGGCACGACGCCTCTCACGGCCGCGGGTTGGGTCTTGCGGACATGGTCGAGGATCTGCTGCACTTCTTGGCGTCCGAGCAGCGCTGCTGCATGCTTTCGCGCGGCGATACCGAGGCTGCTCGTCAGCACCGCGATCGGGTCGACCACGATCGCCCCCCGCGGCATCGCCCACTCTTCCGTGAGATCGAGCCATTTCGCGGGAGCGCCCGTCACCGGATCCGCGACCCCTATGCCCTCCAAACGCGAAAGGGCCGCGGGCGGACCGATCGCAAGCGGCCGATCGGGCCGCACCTCGCCGCGGGTCACCACGCGATCGCGGACGCGAATCGCGAAACCGCGCGGCGGCAGCCGTTCGTCGTCTTTCACACGTACGCTCGGCAGCACGATACCGGCCTCGAGCGCCATGCGCCGGCGCAACGCGGCGATCCGCGCCAGCAGCGCGCTGGCGCCGGGCTCGTCAAGCAACGG
>DATGHJ010000606.1:0-2300 GCA_035308085.1 Trinickia sp.
ATTTCACGACCGGCTCGAATACGCTCTTCACGCAGGCCAGCGTGATCGGCATCAACGCCAACGCGTTCGACGGCCTCAAAGCGCGCGCTCACATCGTGCAAGCGGATGCGCGCCGCGCGCTCGACGCGCTCGGTGCGCGCCTTGCCGACTGGAAGGCAAGCGCCGAGTGGACCTCGCGCGCCAAATCGCTCGCCAACGCATGGCGCGACACCGTCACGACCCGCACGAACGCGCCGCAGCAAGCCGGCGCGCTGCCGTACGACGCCGACGTGATCGGCGCGGTGCAGCGCTCGGCCGAGGGCGGGCTCGCGCAATCGGCCGCCGACGACATCGTCGTGTGCGCCGCCGGCACCCTGCCCGCCGAGCTGCACAAGCTCTGGCGCGCGGGCCGCCCGGGCGCGTATCACGTCGAATACGGCTACTCGTGCATGGGCTACGAGATCGCAGGCGGCTTGGGCGCGAAGCTCGCGCGGCCCGAGCGCGAAGTCATCGTGACGGTTGGCGACGGCAGCTATCTGATGATGAACAGCGAGATCGCGACCTCGGTGATGCTCGGCGCAAAGCTCATCATCGTCGTGCTCGACAACCGCGGCTACGGCTGCATCAACCGTCTGCAGCAAGCCTGCGGCGGCGCGCCGTTCAACAACATGTTCGACGACTGCACGCAGGGCCCGCTCGGGGCGCCGGCGATCGATTTCGCCGCGCACGCGCGCTCGCTCGGCGCGCTTGGCGAACACGTCGCGAACGTCGCCGAACTCGAAGCGGCGATGAAGCGGGCCCGCGCGGCGGACCGCACCTCTGTCGTCGTGATCGATACGGACGGCGCCCGCACGACCGCCGACGGCGGCTGGTGGTGGGAAGTCGCCGTGCCGGAAGTGTCGACGCGCGAAGCCGTGCAGACCGCGCGCAAAGCGTACGACATCGAGGTTGCACGCCGCGGCGGCTCGACCGTGGAAAACGGCTGACCAGACATCGAAGAACCCGGGCGCCAGACGGCACCGATCGAATCGCCGCCTCGCGCAACCGCCGGCAACCATTTAAGGATCGCTCGCATGAACGCATTCGAAGTACGCATCGGCATCAATCCGCTTTCGTGGATGAACGACGACCTGCCGTCGCTCGGCGGCGAGACGCCGCTCGAAGTCGCACTGACTGAAGGCCGCCAGATCGGCTATGAAGGCTTCGAGCTCGGCAACAAGTTTCCGCGCGAGCCGGAGGCGCTCAAGGCGCTCTTTGAGCAATACGACCTGTCGCTCGTCTCCGGCTGGTACTCGGGGCGCCTGGCGCGCCGCAGCGCCGAGGAGGAGATCGAAGCCGTCGGTCCGCATCTGGAGCTGCTTGCGAAGAACGGCGCGACCGTGATGGTCTATGGCGAAGTCGAAAATTCGATCCAGGGCGCGCCGCTGCCGCTCTATCAGCGCCCGCGCTTTTTCACGGACGCGCAATGGGACGCCTACGCCGAGCGCCTCGAAAAATTCGCGCGCTACACGCTTAGTCAAGGCGTGCGCGTCGCCTATCATCATCATATGGGCGCCTACGTCGAGACGGCCGACGACGTCGACAAACTGATGGCGCGCACGAGCGACGCCGTCGGCCTCCTGTTCGACGCCGGGCACATCACGTTTGCGGGCGGCGACCCGCTCGAGCTGCTCGACAAGCACATCGCGCGCGTGTGCCACGTGCATTGCAAGGACGTCCGGCCCGCGGTGACCAAGCTCGCGCGCAACCGCAACTGGAGCTTTCTCGATGCGGTCATCGCCGGCGCGTTCACGGTGCCGGGCGACGGCGCGGTCAATTTTCCGGCGATCATCAACAGACTGAAACGGCACGGCTATCGCGGCTGGCTCGTCGTCGAAGCCGAGCAGGACCCGGTCATCGCGCGCAGTTACGAATACGCGCAAAAGGGCTATCGGACGCTGCGCGCGCTGGTCGATGCGCCGTTCGATGCCAGTGTGGAGGCAGCATGAGCCTATTAGTGAAGGCACAGCGCGAAGGTCAGACGATCGCGCGCGTGACGCCGGAATCGGCGATGTGGCGGTACGTCGGGTTCGCCGCGTACCGGCTCGAAAAGGACGAGGTCCTGTACGTCTACGAGAGCGCGCGCGAGTCCTGCATCGTCGTGCTCACAGGCGCGGTGTCGATCGACACCGGCGATCAGAAATGGACGAGCCTCGGCTCGCGCGACAGCGTGTTCGAAGACTCGGCGCCGTACGCGGTCTATCTGCCGCCGAACGTGCGCACCACCGTTCGCGCGGAGCGCGACGCCGAAGTCGGCGTGGCAACCGCGCCAGCCGAAGGAC
>DATGHJ010000607.1:0-2016 GCA_035308085.1 Trinickia sp.
TGGAGCGTCCGACCGGGCTCAGGTTTCTCACGCGTTCGCGGCTCTATGACGATGCCGAAAGCGCGTGGCTCGAAGGGCATCCGGTCGAGCGGGCGGGCGTGTGATGCCGTTTTAGTTTGGTATCCGGGGCGGGCTTTACGGTTGTCTAGTGCCCGAGCACCGCACCCAGGTTGAGCTCATCCGCGACTTTCTTCAACCGCTTGTTGCGCGTCCAGATGGTGACCCCGGGTTGTAGACGCGCTGACGCCAACAGTGACGTGTCGACATATCCGATTCCACGATTAAATAAATTTTCGCGTTCGATCAAATAAAACATCTCCTCAGGCGTCGCGATTGGCGCGCGCGGCAGATCGAGCAGTGCACCAAGCACAACGTCACGGTCGCGCAGACTACCGAGCGAAATCTCGCCAATCACATAGGGATGAGCCAGCGCACGTTCCTCCGCGAGGAGGCCAATCAACATAGGATCGGAGGCGTTGAGATGGTCGATCCAGATTGACGTGTCGATAAGAATCATTCGTCATCCTGACGACGGCGCGGCGCGCCTTTGATACCCGGTTGGCTGCCGCCGAGATTCGCGAGCCGCCTCGCGGCTTCACGTTGTATCAAGGCCTTGAGCGCTTCGCGTACAAGCGCCGTTTTTTCCTCCAAGCCCGTATAGGCCTGAGCCTTGGCGATCAAATCATCGTCGAGCGCGATAGTGGTACGCATGGGAACCCCCGGAAATTTGCGGCACAAATTATAGCATCAACTGATGCTAAATTCTGTGCTCACTGAGGCATTGCGCACGCCCTGTCACCACGCTGCAGCACGACTCAATCGCGAAGTGCGGATACCCTTTTAGGCAGCTCAGCCCTCGTCACGAGCCGAATGCTCATCGCCGCCTTCGATCGCGCGCGTTTGCGCCTGCGCTGGCGCGCCGAGCAGCGCATCGCTATCGTCCTTCAAGCCGACGCCTGTCAGCCCGAGTCTTCGCGCATGCATAAGCAAGTAGTGCAGCTTATGGGCGGCTCCTTCGTAGCTCAGGCCCTCCGGCCGCACGTTGGAAATGCAGTTGCGCTGCGAGTCCGCCGTGCCGACTTTCGGCGCGTACGTCAAATAGATGCCGAGACTGTCGGGCGAGCTGAGCCCCGGCCGCTCGCCGATCAGCATCACCACGAGCTTCGCGCGCAAGATTTCGCCGATCTCGTCGCCAAGCGCAACGCGTGCCTGCCGCGCGACGACGACCGGGCCGATGCGCCAATCGCCCAGCCTCTTCGTGACCGCCTGCAAGAGCGGCAGCGACTGCCGCGAAGCAGCAAACGCCGATAAGCCATCCCCGATCACGAACACGACTTCAGCTGGATCGTGCGACAACTGCTCTAGCGCTGCGCGGCTCTCATCCGACAAACGCCGCCCCAAGTCGGGCCGACGCAAATAGTGCGCGCGATCGGGTGCGGCGCTGTGCACGTCGAGCGTGCTAAACCCCGCGTCCCGCAATTGCCGATGCAACACGTCCGCATCCAGCGGATGGTGAACGGCATCGCGCGCCTGCGCATGAGACAAGTTGAACGCGAGCAACGGCGCGGTCGGCAGGCTGTTGCCCGCGCGGCCCAACGCAATGCGCGCCTGCGTGAACCGCCGCAGCGCATTCCACGGATTCTTTTCGAGGAACTCGGTCATTCCACGCCCATCCACTCGCTGACACCCGCCAACAGCGGCTGCCGCGGCGACGCCGGCAGCAGCACGCCGCGAGCATCCGCAATCTGCATCGCTTCGAGCCAATCCTCGAACTCCGGCGCGCGGCGCAGGCCCAGCACGTCGCGCACATAGAGCGCGTCATGAAACGAAGTGCTCTGGTAGTTGAGCATGACATCATCGGCACCCGGCACGCCCATGATGAAGTTGATGCCCGCGACGCCGAGCAGCGTCAGCAGGTTGTCCATGTCGTCCTGATCGGCTTCCGCGTGGTTCGTGTAGCAGATGTCACAGCCCATGGGCACGCCGAGCAGCTTGCCGCAGAAGTGGTCTTCGAGA
>DATGHJ010000608.1:0-6577 GCA_035308085.1 Trinickia sp.
CAGGAGGAAAAGGAGGGCGTCCGCGAGGACGACCCGGCCTTGTTGCCACTGAGTGCAGGTAGCGCGCGGGCGCAGTACAGTAAAAGCATCAGAAGCAACCGATTGGTCTCGATACCCGTACTCGGCCAACCGACGAACGGAGGCGCTCGTGGACGACGACTGGCAACGCTGCTTCATCGCACTTGCACCCGATGCGGCGACGCGCGAGATGCTCTCCAGGCTTCCTTCGCCGCCCGTCGCCCGGCGCGTGCCGGTCGATCAGCTGCATCTGACGATCGCGTTTCTGGGGACGATTTCCGCCTGCAAGGGCGGGTTGCTCGGCTATTCGCTGTCGTCGGTTGTCGAGGCGCTGCCGGTATTTCGCACGGAGCGCATCGAGCATTGGCCCGGGCCGGCGCATCCCCGGCTGACGGTTGCGGTGCTCGCGAAGTCCGACGCTTTGTTTGCGCTCGCCGCGCGTCTTAGGGCGGTGTTGGAAGCGCTGGAATTGCCGATGGACGATCGCGCGTTCCGTCCACACATCACGCTTGCGCGGTTTCCGCGTGACGCGTCGGCGCTTTGCGAATTGCCGGTGCCGGTTGCCGGACTGTCGATCCGTTTCGATACGCTCGCGCTCTATTCGAGCACACTCGCGCGGCATGGGGCGCGCTATAGCGAGCTGGCGTCGACGGCTCTGCCCGACGACGAGGAGGACGGAGCTGCAACCGGTTAGCTTGCGTATGCGCGCGCTTCACGCGCTACACGCGATAGCGCGCCAGCGTCAGTCCGTCGAGATCGATCTCCGGCGTGGCGCCCGTGACGAGATCCGCGACCACCTTCCCGCACCCCATTGACATCGCCCAACCCGTCGAGCCGTGCCCGAGGTTGAGCCACAGCCCGTCGATGCCACATGGCCCGACGAGCGGCGCGCCGTCGGGCGTCATCGGCCGGCGGCCGACCCAGAATTGCGCGGTCGATGGCTTCGCCGCGTGCGGGAACCAGTCGTCGAGCACCTGCATGAGCGTCTGCAGCGCTTGTTCGCGCAAAGTCGCGCGGCGGTCGCCGAGTTCCGCCGTGCCCGCGATCCGCAGGTTCGGGCCGAAGCGCGTGATCGCCGTCTTCAGCGATTCGTCCATCAGCGCGGCGCGCGGCGCTTTTTCGTCGTCGACGACGGGCAGCGTCGCCGAGTAACCCTTCACCGGATAGAGCGGGACCCTCACGCCGAGAGGCTCGAGCAGCTCCACGCTGTCGACGCCTAGCGCGGTGACGACCGCGTCGGCAGGCAGCGTCTGTTGACGGCCTTGCGCGCGTTCGATACGCACGCCGCGCACCTTGCCGCCTTGCACGTCGAGCGAAACCACACGCGTGTCGAAGCGAAACTGCACGCCGCTCGCTTCGCAGACCGCACGCAACTCGCGTGTGAAAGTCGCACAATCGCCGGCTTCGTCGTCGGGCAGGTAGAGCCCGGCATACGGCGCTTGTTTCGCCCAGCGCAAGCCCGGTTCGATCTGTACGCATTCGGCGCCGCTTACCTCGCGATGCGCGATGCCCGCGTCGCGCAGCACGGCGAGCGCGGGCTGCGCAAGCTTCACATCGAACTCGCTGCGAAAGAGCTGCAAATAGCCTTGGCTGCGGCGGTAGTCGAACGCGTGTTGATTGCGGAACTCGTGCAGGCATGCGCGGCTGTAATACGCGACGCGCTGCATCCGCTCCTTGTTCACGCGGAACCGCGCGAGGTCGCATTCGCGCAGCCACCTCGCGATCCAGCGCCATTGCGCGGCATCGAGCGTCGGCCGGAAGATCAGCGGTGACGCGGGCTTGAACAGGTACTTGAGAATCTTCGTCGGCATCCCGGGCGCGGCCCACGGCGTCACGTAGCCAGGCGCGATCACACCCGCGTTGCCGAAGCTGGTGGCGAGCGCGACGTCAGGCTCGCATTCGACGACGGTGACGTCGCAGCCTTTTTCCCGCAGGTAAAACGCGGTGGCGACGCCGATCACGCCGCCGCCGAGGACAATCGTATGCATGGTCGAAATACGCGGTGATGCTTGGGTGCGGCGTAGCTTTACGGAGTGGGATTGGGAGCGGGCGCAGCGAGCGACTTGCCGCGCGTCTCCGGCAGCGCGAGCGCCGCGAGAATCACGAGCAGATAGCCACCGCCGGCGACGAACCCGATCGCTTTGACGAGCGCCGTCGATTGCGACAGCACGCCAACCAGAATCGGGAAGAACGAACCGAGCCCGCGCCCGAGGTTGTAGCAAAAGCCCTGGCCTGAGCCGCGGATCGAATTCGGATACAGCTCCGACAGATAGGCGCCGACGCCTGCGAAGATCCCCTGCACGACGATGCCGAGCGGAAAGCCGAGCAGCAGCATCGCGCTATCGGTGATCGGCAGCATCGTGTAAGTCATGCCGAGCACGAACGAGCCAAGCGCGAACAGGATGAACGATGCACGCCGGCCGATCTTGTCGGAGAGGATCGCGCCGACAATGTAGCCGCAGAACGAGCCCACGATCAGCACGACCAGATAGCCGCTCGTATTGAACACTGACAGATGGCGCACGGTTTTCAGGTACGTGGGCAACCAAGTGGTGATCGCGTAGTAGCCGCCGAGCATCCCCGTGCACAGCGCGCTGCCGAGGAGCGTCGCCTTCAGGTGCGGCCCCGTGAAGATCTGCAGGAAATGGGAGGTGTCGAGCCCCGCGTCGCGCGCGCGGCGCGTCGCCAGGAAGATGTCGGGATCGCTCACGTTGCGGCGGATATAGAGAATCCACAGCGCCGGCACGATGCCGATCCAGAAGCACGCGCGCCACGCGTATTGCTCGGGCAAGAGCGCGAAGAAGGCCCAGTAGAGGATGGCCGCGGCGCCCCAGCCGAACGACCAGCTGCTTTGTACCGTGCCGACTGCCTTTGCGCGATGCTCGGGCGAGCGGATCGTCTCCGCCATCATGATCGTGACGACCGACCATTCGCCGCCGAAGCCGATGCCTTGCAGCGTGCGCGTCATGAGCAGTTGCCAGAACGAGTGCGTGAAGCCGGACAGGCAGGTAAAGATGGCGAAGGTGGCGATCGTCCATTGGAGCACGCGCACGCGGCCGTAACGATCGGCGAGGATGCCGGCAATCCAGCCGCCTACCGCCGATGAGATCAGCGAACTCGTCGCGATCATGCCCGCTTCGCTCTTCGTCATGCCCCAGGTCGCGATCAGCGTCGGGATCAGGAACGAGTAGATCATGAAGTCGAAGGCATCGACCGCATAACCGCCGAACCCCGCGTAGAGCGTGCGGCGCTCGCGCGTCGATAGTTCGGTGAACCATTGGATGGACCGCATCAGGTAGGTCTCCGGTGTCGCGCTTATGGCAGGTCGAGGAGACCCGCCTTGGTTTGGCGGATATTTTACGGCGGGCTTAGACGGACCGGCCAGCGATCAAAAAGCGAAGCGGGCGCGAGTGCAGTGGGCGATGGTTGCATGCGCAACGATGGCGGGGGCGGCGAAAGGAAACGGTCAGCCCAACGTCAATCCGCCGTCGACATGAATCACCTGACCGGTGATATGACGCGCCGCGTCGGAAAGCAGAAATGCGATCAGCGCGGCGACGTCGGCCGGATCGGCGACTCGGTTAAGCGGCGTCGTCTGCTCGGCATGCGTCCAGACGGCTGCGTTTTCGGGCGACGGCCCGCGATCCTTGCGCGTGTAGCCGGGCGCGACGCAGTTCACCGTGACGCCGTGGGGGGCGAGTTCGGCCGCGGCGGTTTTGACGAGCGATTCGAGCGCCGCCTTCGCCGCCGCGGTCGCTGCAAAGGGAGCGTCCGCGCGATAGCGGTGCGCGACGAACGAGCTCAGCGCGACAACGCGCGCACAGCTCGACGTTTCGAGCGCCGCCGCCGCGCGCCTCACGAGTGCCGCGAACGCGCCGGGCATCGAAGCGAACGATTCGTTGAGCGTGTCGGCGTCGAGCGACGCGAGCGTCTGGCGTTGCGCGTGACCGGCGTTGGCGACCAGTTGATCGAGCGCGCCGAACTTCGCGAGTGCGCTGTGGACGATGTGCTCCGGCGCGCCACGTTCGGCGAGGTCGCCGTGCACTGTCGCGCAAGTCGCGCCGAGCTCGACGCATTGCGCCGCGACGGCTTCGAGCCGCGTGCGCGATTCGGCATCGGCGCCGCGCGAGTGCAGCATCAAGCCGGTGCGCGGCGCGGCGATCTGCCGGGCCAGCGCAGCGCCGATGCCGGAACCCGCGCCGGTAATCAAGACGACGCGGTCGAACGCGGAGGCGCCGCGGGCTTCGACCGCGGTCTGCCCGAGCGGGCGCTCGCCGGCAGGCCCCCCGGGCGCGTTCATGCGACGGCGCGCTCGGCTGAGCGCTCGACCTCGAGCGTCTCGTCATGGAACGCCGCGAGCGATTCGCGATGCGCGATGCTCACGATCGCCGCTTTCGGCAGCCGCTCGTTGAAGAGGTGATAGAGACGCGCTTCGTTTTCGGCATCGAGCGCGCTCGTCGCCTCGTCGAGGAACAGGTAGTCGGGCTTGTGGAGCAGCACGCGGGCGCCCGCGAGACGCTGCTGCTCGCCCGGCGACAGCACGCGCGTCCAGTGTGCCGATTCGGCGAGGCGATCGACGTAATCGTTGAGGTGGCACACACGCAGCGCTTCGCGGCACTCGTCATCGGTGAAGGTATCGGCCGCGGACGGATACGCGAGCGCGGCTTTCAGCGTGCCGATCGGCAGATAGCTCTGCTGCGGGATGAACATCATGTGCGCGCCGACGGGCGCGTCAATCGAGCCATCGCCGAACGGCCACAGGCCCGCGAGGGCCCGCATCAGCGTGCTCTTGCCCGCGCCCGACGGCCCGCGCACGAGCCAGCGCGAGCCCGGCTTGATTGCGACGTCGCCGATCGTCGTGAGCTCGGTGCCGTTGGGCAGCGCGAGCTTCAGGCCCTCGGTGGTGAGCGCGTTTGAATCGACGTAGTGCAGGTTGATGCCGCCGTGCTCGGTCGCGGGCAGGATCGATTCCTTGAGATGCGTCGCGCCCATCACGCGCTTGAATTCGCGCAGACGATTCACCGTGGCGCGCCAGTCGACCAAGCTCGAGTAACTGTTGATGAACCACGAGAACGAATCGCTGACGGTGCCGAACGCGCCCGCGATCTGCGTCAGCACGCCCAATGTGTACGCGCCGGCGAAGTACCGTGGCGCCGTGACGAGCAGCGGGAAGATGCCCGCGATTTGCGCGTAGAAGATGCTCACGAAGTTCAGGCGCATCGTGTACTTCATCACGAGCCACCAGTTGTCGCGAATACGCGAGAAGATGCTTCGCGCAGTGGCGTTTTCCGTTTGCATGCCTTCATAGAAGGCGATCTGCTCGGCGTTCTCGCGAACGCGGATGAGGCCAAAGCGGAAATCGGCTTCCACGCGCTGTTGCTGGTAGTTGATCGATACGAGCGGATGAGCGAACTTGTGCAGCACGTACGAGCCGCCGAGCGCATAGAGGGCGGCAACCCACACCATGTAGCCCGGGATCTGGATCGGGGTGCCGCCGAGCGTGATGGAGAGCGCGCCGGAGACTGTCCAAAGAATCGTGACGAACGAGATGAGCGTGACGACCGTCGAGAGCAAATCCAGCGACAAAGAAAGGGTTGTTGACGCGAACGAGTTGAGGTCGTCGGTGATCCGCTGGTCGGGGTTGTCGGCGAGCCGGTCACGCTCGATCCGATAGAACGTCCGTTCGCCGAGCCATTGACGCAGAAATTGGTTGGTCAGCCACTGACGCCAGCGAAAACCGAGCATCTGCCGCAGGTAAAAGCGGTAGACAGCTATCGCGATATAAGGGAAGACATAGGCGGCAAAGAGCAATAGAAGGTGCGGAAAATGCTGCGCGTCCTTGTTTTGCAGTGCGTTGAAGAAGTCCCTGTTCCAATCGTTCAGGCGTACGTTGATCCACACGAGCGTGAGATTCATCGCGATGATCGCAACGAGCAGCCCCCACGCGATCTTCCATTCTTGGGACACCCAATAGGGCTTGATCAGGCTCCACGCGGAGATCTTGTCTGAGTCTCGCGGCACGCCGCCTGGCGAGGACTTGGAAGGGGTTGGGTTCATGAGCTTCCCGATGAAGTGCCGGCTCACGGCGATTGCGACGCGTGCCGCACGATGGCGACACGAAACGCCTCATTTTTGCGTGAGCCTCTTAAAAGAGTCTTAACGGTCCTGACGAGCGGTTCCGGCTGGGGTGGACAGACGCAAGGCTTGAGCGTGCCGGCGTCGAGTGCGCGCCGGTTACGCGCTCGTTGCACGCGTCTGTGCTCACGGCATTGTGCCAGACAGTCGCGCCTGTCTTAATAACGTTCGCGGCCAATCGTTACAGCGTGTTCCGGCGGCTTTCTGGAAGGTAAGAAATTGGGGCTCGTTATCTCGTTATGGTGACCTGAACCCGGGGTACGGGACATTCCCGTTTGCCGCCGTTTCGGCTTTTATGGTCTAATGGCCGACGACGAAACAGGGGTGCTTTGCATGCGGGCGGTACGGTAATACCGCGGCAAGGCTGAGAGAGACCCTTTGCACCCGATCCGGGTAATACCGGCGCGGGAAGTTTCCGGAAGCC
>DATGHJ010000609.1:0-5183 GCA_035308085.1 Trinickia sp.
GCGCTCCTGCCGACGGCCCGCTTCGCGCCGACCGTCACCGGCTGGGAAGATACGGCGAAGGCCGTGACGGACGCGATGCAGTCGATCTACCTCGGCAAGGCGAAGCCGGCCGATGCGCTGAACGCGGCAGCGGCCCAGGCCGACAAGTCGCTCGGCCATTGACGTCACGATGTCACGGCGGGCGGCCTGGCGCGAGCCGGTGCCGCCTGTCCACGCGCGCAACTTATGGGCCACGTCCCCTACGATCAAACCGGTGTCGGCCGCTCGGCGGCGTCGCGCTTCAATCAGCCGTGGCTGCTGATCGTGCCGAGCCTGGTCCTCGCGCTTTTCATCATCAGCTACCCGATCTTCAACATCGTGTACCAGTCGGTGCACGATGTGTCGCGCTTCGGGGCGATACGCGGCTTCAACGGCCTGCAGAATTTCTACGACGTATTCAGCGATCCCGTGTTCATCGGCTCGGTCAGGCGCACGATCGTGTGGACCGCGTGCGTGGTCGGCGGCACGGTGCTGCTTTCCGTGCCGGTCGCGCTCGTGCTCAACCAGGACTTTTACGGGCGCGGCACGGCGCGCACGATCGTGATGCTGCCGTGGTCGGTGTCGCTGACGATGACGGCCGTCGTCTGGCGCTGGGCGTTCAACGACGACTATGGGATGGTCAACGTCACGCTGCAGCGGCTCGGGCTGATCGGCGGACCGGTCCACTGGCTGGCAACGCCCGAATTCGCGTTTCCGGTGGAGATCGGCATCGGCATTCTCGTCTCGATTCCGTTCACGGTGACAATCCTCTTGGGCGGTCTCTCGTCGGTGCCGGCCGATATCTATGAAGCCGCGCGCATCGACGGTGCGAGCGCCTGGCAGCAGTTCCGCAAGCTGACGCTGCCTTTGCTGCGGCCTTTCGTGAACATGGCGATCCTGCTGAACGTGATCTATGTGTTCAATTCGTTTCCCATCATTTGGGTCATGACGCAAGGCGGGCCCGATGAAAGCACCCACATCCTCGTCACGTACCTCTACGAACTCGGCTTCCGGCTCGGCCGTCCTGGTCAGGCGGCGGCGGTGTCGCTGATCATGCTCGTGATGCTCTTTGTGTTCACGATGATCTACTTGCGGCTGCAACCCAAGCAGGAAGGGGAATAATGGACGACCGCCAGGCTCACTATCCCGAAGGAAGTCCCGTTGGCGGACGGGAGGCATCGTGAACGCCAAGATGAAACGCACTGTGTGGTGCTGGCTCGCGTTATCGCCGCTGATCGTGATCGTGCTGTTTCCGTTCGCGGTCATGCTGTGCACCGCGTTCAAGCCGGCCGACGAGATATTCGTCTATCCGGCCCGCTGGCTTCCCGTGCATTGGCGGTGGGAGAACTTCGTCGAGATGTGGGACGCGGCCAACTTCGGCGTCGCGTTGAAGAACAGTTGCGTGATCAGTTTTCTGTCGACGTCGCTCGCGCTCGCCGTCAGCGTGCCCGCCGCTTATGCACTCGCGCGCTTTCCGTTCAGAGGGCGCGGCGTGTATCGGCAGTTCCTGCTCGTCACGCAGATGCTTTCGCCGATTCTGCTGGTGGTTGGCCTGTTCAGGCTCGCCGCGATGATCCCGTATGGCGACGGCAACCTCGTCGATTCGAAGCTCGGCGTGATCGTCTCGTACGCCGCGTTCAATATCGCGTTCGCGGTGTGGATGCTGTCGTCCTACTTTCAGACCGTGCCGCGCGATCTCGAAGAGTCGGCATGGCTCGAAGGGTGCGGACGCACGAAGGCTGTCTTCAAGGTGTTCTTGCCGCTTGCCGTGCCTGCGATCGTCGTGACCGCGATCTTCACGTTCATCAGCGCTTGGAACGAGTTCGCGGTGGTCTATACGCTGATCCGCTCGCCCGAGAACAAGACGCTAACCGTGCAAGTGACCGACATGGTCGCCGGCAAGTACACGGTCGAGTGGCATCTGGTGATGGCGGCCACGCTGTGCGCCACGCTGCCGGTTTCAGTCGTGTTCGCGTGGCTGCAGCGGTATCTCGTGAAGGGTCTGGCGCTGGGGGCGGTGAAGTAGGGCGCTCGGGCATGCTTGGGGCGCTGCCGTCGAGAGCAAACGTCATACTCTCGCGCACCAGCGCTGCAGGCTTGTCTTGCGGCGCGTCAAGGCGTTTCGCTTGCTTCCTTTGGCGGCTCATCGAGGTTGCTCGTAAACCCCGCCTTCTTGTGCGTGCCGTCGCAGAACGGCTTGTTGGCCGACTGGCCGCATCGGCAGAGCCAGACTTCGTCCTTCTCGACATCGACCGAATTGCCGCCTTGCGTGATGATCTTGAATTCGCCCTTGACGTGGTACGGGCCGTCGTTGCGTGGGGTGATGATTGCCGTTGCCATGTGCATCTCCAGGAAGGATGAACCGCGCAATCCCGCATGGCGGGCGCGCGCTATGCGGCCGACTGCACGCAGGGCCACTTCCAGTCTATAGCTTATGAACTCGGCTATAACTACGATATCGGAACGTAAGGCTGAACGATAAGAATTCGGAGAGCGGTCATGACCACGGCTGCTAGTTTTCATATCGGCTACACGCAGTATCTGGGTCCGGACGGCGAACCGGTCCAACCGTTGCCCGCGTTTGCACACGATGCGGCGGCGCTGATCCCGCTCTATCGCGCGATGGTGCTCACCCGCGCGTTCGACACCAAGGCCGTTGCACTGCAGCGTACCGGCAAGCTCGGCACGTTCGCGTCGTCGGTGGGGCAGGAGGCGATCGGCGTGGGCGTCGCTAGCGCGATGCAGCCTGGCGACGTGCTGTTTCCCTCCTATCGCGACCACGCCGCGCAATTGCTGCGCGGCGTCACGATGACCGAAAGCCTGCTGTATTGGGGCGGCGACGAGCGCGGCAGCGATTTTGCCGTGCCGCGCCAAGACTTTCCGAATTGCGTGCCGATCGGCACCCAGGTGTGCCATGCGGCAGGCGCGGCATACGCGTTCATGCTGCGGCGCGAAGCGCGCGTCGCGGTGACGATTTTCGGCGACGGCAGCACGTCCAAGGGCGATTTCTACGAGGCGATGAATATGGCGGGCGTGTGGCGCGCGCCGCTCGTGCTCGTCGTCAATAACAACCAGTGGGCGATCTCGGTTCCGCGCAGCCGGCAGAGCGAAGCGCAGACGCTCGCGCAAAAAGCGATCGCGGCGGGCATCGACGGGCTGCAGGTCGACGGTAACGATGTGATCGCGGTTCATCAGGTGGTTCACGCGGCGCTCGCGAAGGCGCGCCGCGGCGATGGCCCGACGCTGATCGAGGCGCTCAGCTACCGCCTCGGCGACCACACGACCGCCGACGACGCAACGCGCTACCGCGACGCCGAGCTCATCAACAAGCAATGGCAAAACGAGCCGCTGCTGCGTTTGCGTACGTATCTGATGCACGCGAACGTGTGGGACAAGGCGCGGGAAGAAGCGCTGGCGAAGGCGTGCCATGCTGAAGTCGAGCAGGCGGTCGCTGCGTATTTGGCGGTCCCGCAGCCGGACGTTTCCGCGATGTTCGATCACCTGTATGAAACCTTGCCGCCCGCGATGCGCGAGCAACTGGAGATGGCGCGGTATTTCGCGCCCGCGAACGGCGGCAATGGCAAGAATGGCGGAAACGGCAACAACGGGCGCCGCCATGGCTGATCTCAACATGATCGAAGCGCTCAATCAGGCGCTCGCCTACGAACTCGCGCACGATCCCGCGGTCGTGCTGCTCGGCGAGGACATCGGCGTGAACGGCGGCGTGTTTCGCGCGACGGCCGGCTTGCAGGCGCGCTTTGGCGCGCAGCGGGTGCTCGATACGCCGCTGGCCGAAACCGCGATCGCCGGCACGGCAGTCGGTATGGCGGCGATGGGCTTGAAGCCGGTTGCCGAAATCCAGTTCAGCGGCTTCATCTATCCGGCCATCGATCACATCCTCAATCACGCGTCGCGCCTGCGTCATCGGACGCGCGGGCGGCTCGCTTGCCCGCTCGTGCTTCGCTCGCCGTGCGGCGCCGGCATCCACGCGCCCGAGCATCATTCGGAAAACCCCGAAGCGCTGTTCACGCATATCCCGGGGTTGCGCGTCGTCACGCCGTCGTCGCCGGCGCGCGCCTACGGCTTGCTGCTCGCGGCGATTCGCGACCCCGACCCAGTCATCTTCTTCGAGCCGACGCGCCTCTATCGCCTCTACCGGCAGGCGGTCGAGGACAACGGCGAGGCGCTGCCGCTCGATAGCTGCTTCATGCTGCGCGATGGTTCGGACGTCACGCTCGTGAGCTGGGGCGGCGCGCTGCAGGACGTACAGGCCGCGGCGGACTTGCTCGCACAGGAAGGCGTGATGGCCGAGGTGATCGACGTGGCGACGCTCAAGCCGCTCGACATGGCGACGATCCTCGCGTCGGTTACCAAGACGGGACGCTGCGTGATCGTGCACGAGGGCTCGCGCACCGGCGGTGTCGGCGCGGAAATTGCGGCCAACATCGCCGAGCACGGGCTGTATACGCTGCTCGCGCCCGTACAGCGGGTCACCGGCTACGACGTGGTGGTGCCGCTCTTCAGACTCGAAAGCCAGTACATGCCCGGCGTGGAGCGCATCGTCGCTGCGGTCAGGCAAGCGTTGGAGGCCTAGTATGAACGCCCCCCACGCTCACTCGCGTTCACTGTCGACCGGAGTTGGCGCTTTAGCGCTTACTCCGGCCCCATGCGAAGCTCCCCCCGAGGGGGCTGACCCCTCGCTCTGGGCGGCCCAGCGGGAGGCGTCGAAATGAAGATCTTCAAACTGCCCGACTTGGGCGAGGGACTGCAGGAAGCGGAAATCGTCGAGTGGCACGTCAAGCTCGGCGACGATGTGCGCGCGGACCAGCCGCTCATGTCGGTCGAAACGGCAAAGGCGATCGTCGAGATCCCGTCTCCGCAACCGGGGCGCATCGCGAAGCTGTTCGGGCAACCGGGCGATATCGTGCATCTGGGCGCCCCGCTCGTCGCGTTCGAAGGCGAGCCCGACGACGCCGATGCGGGCACCGTCGTCGGCCACATGGCGGTCGGGCAGCAGGTCGTGCAGGAAGCGCCGGCGGCGATCGGCGGCATGGGCGGCATCAGTTCAGGTGGCGGCGCGAGTGCCGGCGCGATCAAGGCGATGCCGGCGGTGAGGGCGCTGGCGCGCAAGCTCGACGTCGATCTCGCGATGGTGACGCCGTCGG
>DATGHJ010000610.1:0-5566 GCA_035308085.1 Trinickia sp.
AGCCGCGCTGCCCCGGCACAAGGATCCAGGCTCATGCATCCCATGCTCAACATTGCCGTCAAGGCCGCCCGCCGCGCCGGGCAGATCATCAACCGCGCATCGCTCGATCTCGATCTGGTCCAGGTCAGCAAGAAGCAGCACAACGATTTCGTCACGGAGGTCGACAAGGCATCGGAAGCGGCCATCATCGAGACGCTGAAGACCGCCTACCCCGACCACGCCATCCTCGCCGAAGAATCCGGCCGCTCGGAGAACGAATCCGAGTACGAGTGGATCATCGACCCGCTCGACGGCACGACCAACTTCATTCACGGCTTCCAGTACTACTGCGTTTCGATCGCGCTCGCGCACAAGGGTATCGTCACGCAGGCCGTCGTCTATGACCCGACTCGCAACGATCTCTTCACGGCATCGCGCGGCCGTGGCGCCTACCTGAATGATCGACGCATCCGCGTCGGGCGGCGCGACCGGCTTGCCGACTCGCTGATCGGCACGGGTTTCCCGTTCCGCGAAAAGGACGGCCTCGAAGCGTACTGCCGCCTGTTCGCCGAAATGACCCACGCCTGCACGGGCCTGCGCCGTCCGGGCGCCGCGGCGCTCGATCTCGCCAACGTCGCCGCCGGCCGCATGGACGGCTTCTTCGAGCAAGGCATCAGCGCTTGGGACATGGCGGCCGGCAGCCTGCTGATCACGGAAGCCGGCGGCCTCGTCGGCAATTACACGGGCGACTCCGACTTCCTGCATCTTGGCGAAATCGTCGCCGCGAACCCGAAGGTGTACGCGCAAATGGTGCCGCTCCTGAGCCCCTACAGCCGCGCCCGGCAGGCGGCCTGACGCGAGGCGATGAAAGCGGCTGCGGCCGCTTTTTTGTTTGCAAGACCGTGTGCAGGTCATCGCGCTCGCGCCAGCCATGCCTCGCCATCGCAGCGAGCGCGCCGGCACACTTCGCACACGCTTCGATTCCGATGTTTGCCTGTGCGGCCACCGCCGCGGCGGCAGACCGCATTTGCTCCGCGCTTCATGAAGAAAGGCTTCTATACGATCATCGCGGCTCAATTCGTGTCGTCGCTCGCCGACAACGCGTTGCTGATCGCCGCGATCGCGCTTCTCACCGTGATGCAGTCCGCCGCTTGGGTCACGCCGCTGCTGCAGATCTTTTTCACGATCTCGTACGTCTTGCTGGCGCCTTTTGTCGGCGCCTTCGCGGACGCGCTGCAAAAACGTCACGTGATGTTCGTGTCGAACGCGCTGAAAGCGTGCGGCTGCCTGATGATGATCGCAGGCGTTCATCCGATGATCGCGTACGGCGTAGTGGGGTTCGGTGCCGCGGCCTATTCTCCCGCCAAATACGGGATTCTCACCGAGCTGCTGCCGCCCGAGCGGCTGATCGCCGCGAACGCGTGGCTCGAATCGGCCACCGTACTCTCGACGATCATCGGCACGATGATGGGCGGCGCGCTGATCAGCCCGCTCGCCGAGCGCTTCGTCGCGCACGCGCACTGGCCGTTCGTGCATTCGGCGGCCGACCTCGCGATGGTCGCCGTCATGCTGACTTACCTGGTGGCGGCGCTCATCAACATCGGCATTCCCGACACCGGTGCCCGCTACGCTAACCGCTTGCGCGAACCCGGCAAGCTAGTCGGCGATTTCGTGCACTGCTTCAACGTGCTGTGGCTCGACAAACTCGCCCAGATCGCGCTGTGGGTCACGACGCTGATGTGGGGTGCGGCGGTCACGCTGCAATTGCTCGTCCTCAAGTGGGCTGCGTCGAACCTGGGGTTGTCGTTGTCGAAGGCCGCAGTGATGCAGGGCGTGACGGGCATCGGCATTGCGGTCGGCGCGGCGGCCGCCGCGGCCTGGATTCCGCTCGTGCGCTCGCTGAAGGTACTGCCGGTAGGGATTGCCGCGGGACTCGTCGCCGTAGGGATGGCGTTCTACAGCAAAGGGCTCTTCCCGCCCGGCTCGGGCTTGAGGGTCGGCAGCCTCTTCGCGCCGTTCTATATCGTGTTCGCGTATCCGCTGATGATCGGCCTCGGCGGCCTGGCGGGGTTCTTCATCGTGCCGATGAACGCGCTCTTGCAGCATCGCGGAGCGACGCTGCTCTCGGCGGGCCACTCGATCGCGGTGCAGAACTTCAACCAGAATCTCGCCGTCCTGCTGATGCTCGGCGCCTACGCGCTGCTCTTGACCGCGAAGGTGCCCGCGCAGTGGATCATCGTCATCTTCGGCAGCTTCATCTGCCTGATGATCTGGCTCGCGAAGCGCAAGAGCGCGGCGAACGCGCGCAAGGTGGATCTGCGCGCGCTCGTCGAGGAATGAGTGACAGGGCGAGGCATGGCAGCGCGGTTGCAGGCTTCCTGGCGCGACCGGCGATAGGTTCGCGTTAGTCGTTCGGCCAGGGTTCGTGCGCACACCTGCCCGGGTTAAACTCTCGCCCTATATAGCCAAGGCAAGACAAACACGATGGGCAATCCAATTGAAGCAGCGGGCGCCGCCAGCGACGTCGCGCAGCACACGCCAATGATGCAGCAATATCTCCGCATTAAAGCGGAGCATCCCGGCACGCTGGTCTTTTATCGAATGGGCGACTTCTACGAGCTCTTTTTCGACGATGCCGAAAAAGCCGCTCGTCTGCTCGACCTGACACTCACGCAGCGCGGCGCGTCCGCGGGCAACCCGATCAAGATGGCGGGCGTGCCACATCACGCCGTCGAGCAATACCTCGCGAAGCTCGTGAAGCTCGGCGAATCAGTCGCGATTTGCGAGCAGATCGGCGATCCGGCGACTTCCAAGGGACCGGTCGAACGCAAGGTCGTGCGCGTCGTCACGCCGGGCACGCTCACGGACGCGGCGTTGCTCTCCGACAAGAGCGACGTCTATCTGCTCGCGCTCTCTCCGGGCCACAACAAGCGCGGTGTCGTGACGAACGTGGGCCTCGCGTGGCTCAATCTCGCAAGCGGCGCGCTGCGTCTTGCCGAAGTTGCGCCCGATCAAGTCTGCGCCGCGCTCGAACGCATTCGCCCGGCCGAAATCCTCGTGGCCGACACGCTCGCGGGCCCCACTCCGGCTGGCACGGCCGGCGCGCTGACGCGGGTGCCCGTGTGGCATTTCGACGTTGCATCGGGTACTCAGCGCCTGTGCGACCAATTGGATGTCGCAGGTCTCGACGGCTTCGGCGCGCAAACGCTGACGAGCGCCTGTGGCGCGGCCGGCGCACTGCTGCTCTACGCATCGGCGACGCAGGGCCAGCAATTGCGCCACGTGCGTAGCCTCAAGGTCGAGTACGAGTCGGAATACATCGGCCTCGATCCGGCTACGCGCCGCAATCTCGAACTGACGGAAACGTTGCGCGGCACCGAATCGCCGACGCTTTATTCGCTGCTCGATACCTGCAGTACGGCGATGGGCAGCCGCTTGCTGCGTCATTGGCTGCATCATCCGCCGCGCGACGCGTTAGTCGCGCAAACGCGCCAGCAGGCGATCGGCGCGCTGCTCGACGCACCCGTCGACGCAAGCCTCGATGCGCTGCGCAGCGCGTTGCGCCAGATCGCGGACGTCGAGCGGATCACGGGGCGGCTTGCACTGTTGTCGGCGCGTCCGCGCGACCTTTCGAGCCTGCGCGACACGTTCGCCTCGCTGCCGGTGCTGCGCGCGAAACTGGCGAGCCTCGTCGCGAACGCCGCGGCCCTGGCGCGCATCGACGCCGAGCTCGAACCGCCTGCCGGCTGCCTCGAGTTGTTGACTCGCGCAGTCGCCGCCGAACCGGCGGCCATGGTCCGCGACGGCGGCGTGATCGCCCGCGGCTACGACGCGGATCTCGACGAATTGCGCGATATTTCGGAGAACTGCGGACAATTCCTGATCGACCTCGAAACGCGCGAACGCACCCGCACCGGCATTGCGAATCTGCGCGTCGAGTACAACAAGGTCCACGGGTTCTACATCGAAGTCACGCGCGGCCAAACCGACAAGGTGCCGGACGATTACCGCCGTCGCCAGACGCTCAAGAACGCCGAGCGCTATATCACGCCTGAGCTCAAGACCTTCGAAGACAAGGCGCTCTCCGCGCAGGAACGTGCGCTCGCCCGCGAACGCGCGCTCTTCGACGCGCTGCTGCAATCGCTCTTGCCGTTCATCGCGGATTGCCAGCGCGTCGCCGCGGCGCTTGCCGAGCTCGACCTGCTCGCCGCGCTCGCCGAGCGAGCCCGCGCGCTCGATTGGGTCGCACCTGAGTTCTCGGCGGACATCGGCATCGATATCGAGCAAGGTCGCCATCCCGTCGTCGAAGCTCAAGTCGAGCAGTTCATCGCGAACGACTGCCGCCTCTTCGCTGATCGCAAGCTGCTGCTGATCACCGGCCCCAACATGGGCGGCAAGTCGACGTTCATGCGCCAGACCGCGTTGATCGCACTTTTGGCCTATGCCGGCAGCTATGTGCCCGCCCGGCGCGCCCGCTTCGGCCCGATCGACCGCATCTTCACGCGCATCGGCGCCGCCGACGACTTGGCGGGTGGCCGCTCGACGTTCATGGTCGAAATGACGGAAGCCGCCGCGATCCTGAACGACGCGACGCCGCAGAGTCTCGTGCTGATGGACGAGATCGGCCGCGGCACGTCGACGTTCGATGGCCTCGCACTCGCGTGGGCCATCGCGCGCCATCTGCTTTCACACAACGCCTGCTACACCCTGTTTGCCACGCACTACTTCGAACTGACGCAGTTGCCGGCCGAATTCGCGCATGCAGCGAACGTCCACTTGTCCGCCGTCGAACACGGTCATGGGATCGTTTTCCTGCATGCCGTCAACGAAGGGCCTGCGAGCCAGAGCTATGGCTTGCAGGTCGCGCAGCTGGCTGGCGTACCGTCGCCCGTGATTCGCGCCGCACGCAAACACCTCGCATACCTGGAGCAACAGTCGGTCGGGCACGCAACGCCGCAGCTCGATTTGTTTGCCGAACCGGTCTACTTGGAAGATGCACCGGACGATGCCGAGGATGATCCGCCCTCGGCGCAGACGCACCCCGCGCTCGAAAAGCTGCGTTCGATCGATCCGAACGATCTGAAACCGCGTGACGCGCTCGATCTGCTTTACGAACTGCACGATCTCGCGAGCGCCGCGCGGGATGCGCAACGCTAAGCGCCGCATGCGGGCCAGGGACCGACGCCCCGCCTCGACGCACGGCGCGGTGGCGCTCGCCGTCGCGCTCGCGTGCTGCCTGACGCCGGTTCGGCAAGCCAACGCCGCCGCACCGCGCTACACGTTCGCCGTCATCGGCAGCACGTTGCAAGACGCCGCAGATGAAGCGCCGACCCAGCGTCTTCTGGAAGCGATCGGACTCGACAAGCAGATGTCGTTCGTCGTCTATGACGGCAACCTCAAAGGCAAGACGGAAGCGTGCCGCGACTCGCTCTATGAGCAGCGGCAGCAAGTGCTCGAATCGTCGCCGGCACCGCTCTTCTTCATCCCGGGCGGGCACGACTGGGTTGCCTGCACTCAGCCACAGGCAGGCGGCTACGACGCGGTCGAACGGCTCGACTTTCTGCGGCAGACCTTGCTTTCCGATTCA
>DATGHJ010000611.1:0-31076 GCA_035308085.1 Trinickia sp.
GTGATCCTGATGCTGACGACTCTGCCCGATTTAGAGGCGGCGCGGAAACTCGCCGATGGCGCGTTGAACGCGCGCTTGGCTGCTTGCGTCACCGAATTGGGGACGGTGCGTTCCCGCTATCACTGGCGGGGCGTGATCGAATCCGCCGAAGAGATCCAAATGCTCTTCAAGACCAGTGCTGCGCGCTCGCTCGACCTCGAACAATTCATCCAGGCGAACCATCCGTACGAGACCCCCGAAATCCTGTCCTGGCAGGCCACCGCATCGGCGGCTTATGGGCAGTGGGTCACAGCCGAAACACAACGTCCTATTCATGTCTAACGTTTCTCGCGAACGCGCACCTGCCGTTGCGCGCTTTTTGGTTTTACTCGTGGCTTGCCTGTGTGCTTTCGTCGGAATGGCGCCGGCCGCGCGTGCCGCCGATGACTTTCTCGATCCGTCGGTCGCGTTCAAATTCAACGCCAGCGAGCAGCCGGGCGAGGTTCTCGTCCACTTCAAGATCGCCGACGGCTACTACATGTACCGTGAGCGCTTTGCGTTCGCCGTTAAAAGCGGTACGGCGACGCTTGGTGATCCGCAGTTGCCTGCGGGGAACGTGAAATTCGACACGACCTTCAACAAGAATGTCGAAACCTACCGAAACGACCTGACGATCCGCGTTCCGGTCAAGCAGGCCGCGGGCCCGTTCGAACTGGCTGTTACGTCGCAAGGTTGCGCGGACGCGGGCATTTGTTATCCGCCGGCGGAGCACGAGTTTCGCGTCGATGGCGCGGCACTGCATGCTGCTGCTGAGGGCGCGGCGCCGGCGGCAACGGCCGCAACGGCCGCAGCGGATCAAACCCCGTGGTATGAGCGCGCGACGAGCGCTGATTACGCGCAGTCGCTGCTCGAGGGCGGAGGTTTTCTCGCGATCGTCGGCCTGTATTTCGTCGCCGGGATCGTGCTGAGCTTGCTGCCGTGCTCGTACCCGATGATTCCAATCCTCTCGGCGATCATCATTGGAGAAGGGGCCAAGGTCACGCGCGCGCGCGGATTTGCATTGTCGCTCTCATACGTGATCGGCATGGCGCTCATTTATACCGCGCTCGGGATCGCTGCCGCACTCCTTGGGCAAAGCCTCGGAGCATGGCTGCAGAATCCGTGGGTGCTCGGGGTGTTCGCGGTGCTGCTGACGGTGTTTGCGCTTTCATTGATCGCAGGCTTCGACATTGTGTTGCCGCAGCGCTGGCAAGATGGCGTGTCGCGTGCGTCGAGTCGGCGCTCCGGCGGCAAGTTCGCCGCTGTGGCAGTGATGGGCGCGTTGTCGGCGCTGGTCGTCGGCGCGTGCATGACGGCGCCGCTCTTCGCCGTGCTCGCGTTCATCGCGCATACCGGCAATGCGGTGCTCGGCGGCGCCGCGCTGTTTTCGATGGGTATCGGCCTCGGCGTTCCGCTCCTGATTATCGGACTGGGCGCGGGCACGTTCTTGCCGAAGGCCGGGGCCTGGATGGATGGCGTCAAGGTCTTCTTTGGCGTTGTGCTGCTGGCGGCCGCCTTGTGGATCGTTTGGCCGGTGCTCGGCGCGTCGGCTCAAATGCTGCTCGGTGCGCTATGGCTGCTGATTTCCGCGGCGGCACTTGGCCTATTCACGCCGAACGCGGGTGGACCGTCTGTCTGGCGCCGCCTGGGGCGCGGAATAGGCGCAGCATTGGCGATTTGGGGGGCGGTACTGCTCGTGGGCCTGGCTGCGGGTTCGACCGATCTGCTTCGGCCGCTTGCCGTGCTCGCGTCGCATCCCGCGGCGGGCCCGACGGTGGCCGCGCAGCAGGCCGAGCCGGCTTTCGCACCGGTGCGCTCATCCGTCGAGCTCGATCATGTGCTGAAGACATCGGCGCGCCCGGCGATGCTCGACTTCTACGCGGACTGGTGCGTGAGCTGCAAGGAAATGGAGCGCTTTACGTTCAGCGACCCGCGCGTGCATGCGCGTCTCCAGCAATTGAATCTCTTGCGTTCCGATGTGACCGCGAACAACACCGACGACCAGGCGCTGCTCAAGCGCTTCAAGCTCTTCGGTCCACCGGGAATCATCTTCTTCGATCAGAACGGCAACGAAACCATGCGCGTCGTCGGTTATGAATCGGCGGATGCGTTCTTGCGCAGTCTCGATCGGGCCGCGGCGCCGCAGTCCTGAGGGACCTCATCGTCGTTTGAATTCGGCAGGGGCAAAGGGCGCCATGCGCGCGGTATTCGCGGCGGCACATGACCCATAAGCGGGCGCGGCCGTGCCTTCCCCGCTCACCCTGTCCCAACGAAAAACGGCGGCACTCCGCGAGGAGCGCCGCCATCAATCTTCCCAACTATTGAGCGGCGCGGACTACTTTTGTGCGCGCAGTAGTCGCGCTGCGTCGAGCGCGAAATACGTCAGCACGCCATCCGCACCAGCACGCTTGAACGCGAGCAGCGACTCCATCATCACCTTGTCGTGATCGAGCCAGCCGTTTTGTGCGGCGGCTTTGAGCATCGCGTACTCGCCGCTGACTTGATAGACGTAGGTCGGGAAGCGGAATTCGTCCTTCACGCGTCGCACGATGTCGAGGTACGGCATGCCCGGCTTGACCATCACCATGTCCGCGCCTTCCTCGATATCCAGGCGCACTTCGCGCAGGGCTTCGTCGGAATTGGCCGGGTCCATCTGATAGGTCATCTTGTTGCTCTTGCCGAGGTTCGTGGCGGAACCGACGGCATCGCGGAACGGCCCGTAGAACGCCGACGCGTACTTCGCAGCGTAAGTCATGATCTTCGTGTAGATGTGGCCTTCGCTTTCGAGCATTTCTCGAACGGCGCCGATACGGCCGTCCATCATGTCCGACGGCGCGACGATATCGACACCGGCCTCGGCCTGTGCGCGCGCCTGATCGACGAGGATCTCGACCGTTTCGTCATTGAGCACGTAGCCGGCTTCGTCGAGCACGCCGTCTTGGCCGTGGCTCGTGTAGGGGTCGAGCGCGACGTCAGTCAGCACACCCAGTTCCGGAAAGCGCTTTTTGAGTTCGCGAACGGCGCGCGGAATCAACCCTTCCGGATTGGCAGCTTCGCGGCCATCGGGCGTCTTGAGCGACGGGTCAATCACCGGAAAGAGCGACAGCACCGGCACGCCGAGTTCGACGCATTGCTCGGCGACGCCCATCAGCAGGTCGACCGACACGCGTTCGACAGCCGGCATCGACGGCACGGCTTGCCGTGCGTTCGTGCCCTCAGTGATGAATACCGGATAAATCAGATCGTTCGCAGTCAGCAGGTTTTCGCGCATCAGGCGGCGCGAAAAGTCGTCGCGGCGCATGCGGCGGGGGCGGTAATGCGGATAGAAGCTCATATTGAATGTCTTGAGTGGCGAGAAATACTGCTTCGGCCCTGGCGAATTTTTATTGAGACAATGGTATATGATAGCGATCGAGCGAGGCGCCTTGCGTCGAGCTCCCCGCTTCTCCTCCCTGAGCGGGTGCCTGTCGTTTTTCGATTAGGCTGTTAACCCGCCGTTTGTCGGCGGGTTTTTTTATGTGCGAACGATGCGTCTTGCCGGCGGAAAGTTGCTGGCACAACATTCGGCCAGTCACTGAGCCTCGTCGTCGCCATTCTCTGCGGGCAAGAGCCAGCTTTCGATCAATTCGTGCGCGTCTTCGAGACCGGTGCGCTTGAGCGCCGAAAAGAGTTGCGCGGTTAGCTCCCCCTCGTAGCCGGCGTCTTTAAATTCCTTCAAGCCCTTCTGCGTCGCGCGCAGCGCGTTGATGCTCTCTTGGCGCGTCAATTTGTCGCACTTGGTTAGCAGTGTGAGGATCGGCTTGCCGGTGGGGGCGAACCACTCGATCATCCGGCGATCCAGATCGGTGAGCGGGCGGCGTGAGTCCATCATCAGGATCATGCCGCGCAGTTGGGCGCGCGATTGCAGGTAGCTCGACAGCAGCGCCTCCCAGTGCGCCTTCGCGGCACCCGGCACTTCGGCGTAGCCGTAGCCCGGCAAGTCGACCAGATGGCCGACCGGTTCCGCGGCCGGGCCGACCGAGAAGTAATTGATATGTTGCGTGCGTCCAGGTGTCTTACTGGCGAACGCGAGGCGCTTTTGATTGCAAAGCACGTTGATGGCCGTCGACTTGCCCGCATTCGAGCGTCCCGCGAACGCAATCTCCGGCTGAGCCGTCGGGGGCAGATCGCGCAAGTGGTTAACAGTCGTGAAAAAGCGGGCTTGATGGAGCAGGAAGGCCATGGAGGGAAACCAGAAAAGGAGACGCCGGATGGATGGGCAGGGGTGCGGGGCAAGCCCGACTGGCGCCGAGATGATTAGCGAGTTATTGTACAATACGATGGTTTACTGAAGACCAGAGGGGCGCTTGCGCGTCTCGAAACGCGTGGCCTCGCGGTAGATCGGTCGCCGTCGTATTTTGCAGAACCTCATAGGGGAAATCGGCGGGCGCAGCTCGGCATTTCCTTGCTCCGTAAGGAGTGGCGTCGCTTGCGATGTCCTTGAGAGCACTCAATTCTCACAAGACGAAACCGGGTGTGCGAATGAATCGACTGTGCAAGTTTTTGATGGTGCTTCAAGTAACGGCAGCAGCAGGTTTGATGGGGTTGGCAGGGCACTCGAGAGCGGCGGAAGCCGCCAAGCCGGATTTGAACCGGGGTCAGCAAATCGCCACACAGGTCTGTGCCGCATGTCATGGCGCAGACGGCAACAGTGCCACCGGCGCTTTCCCGAAGCTCGCGGGGCAGCATCAGGAATATCTCGTCAAGCAGCTCAAGGATTTCAAAGTGCAGCCGGGGGCGAAAGCTGCGGCGCGCAAGAATGACGTCATGGCGGGCTTTGCCGGCGCGCTATCCGATCAGGACATGATCAATGTCGCGGCCTATTTCGCCGCGCAGACGTCAAAACCGGGATTCGCGCACGACAAGGCCACGATCGCGCTGGGACAGCAGATCTACCGCGGCGGCATCGCGGACAAGGGCGTGCCGGCGTGTGCAAGCTGCCATGGCCCGACCGGGCAGGGGATACCGATCCAGTATCCGCGTCTGTCGTGGCAATGGCAGGACTACGTAGTCGCGCAGTTGACGGCGTTCCAGCAAGGTCCGGGCGCGCGCAACAACAACGAAGCGATGCATACGATTGCGTCCCGCTTGTCGGAGAACGAAATCAAGGCAGTCGCGGATTACATTGCGGGTCTGCATTAGCAGGCTCAACCAAAATCAAGCCGGGTGAGCGAGCCCGGCAAGAAGAAGAAAGGGTGGGGGCACCGCTTCAAGGCGGCGCCCTTCACCCTTTTTTGCTGGTCAGCCGGAGTTTGAATGAGCGTCACCACGTCGGGTTATGAGTTGAAGTCGGGCCAGCGGGCGGTCAAGAGCGCCGTCGAATTACTGAGTTCGATGCGGTTCGCGATTGCTCTACTCGTGATTCTGTCGATCGCGAGCATCATTGGCACGGTGCTGACTCAGGACGATCCGTACCCCAACTACGTCAATCAGTTCGGTCCGTTCTGGGCCGATATCTTCCGCTCGCTGAGCCTGTACACCGTCTATAGCTCGTGGTGGTTCATGCTCATTCTGGGCTTTCTCATCGTCTCGATCTCGCTGTGCGTGCTGCGCAATGCGCCGAAGATGATCGCCGACATGAAGAGCTGGAAGGATAAAGTGCGCGAAGGCAGCCTGCGCGCATTCCATCACAAGGCCGAGTTTGGTGTGCACGGCAAGCGCGCGAACACCGCGGCGACGCTCGGCACGCTCTCGGGCAAGCTCGGCTACAAGTTCGTCACGCGCGAGAGCGACGGCGCCACGTTGATCGCGGCCAAGCGCGGCGCAATGACGAGGATTGGCTATATCTTTGCGCACCTCGCGATCGTCATCATCTGCATCGGCGGCCTCCTCGACAGCAACCTGCCCATCAAGCTGCAGATGTGGCTCTTCAACAAGACGCCCGTCGATACGAGCGCGGTCATCAGCGAAATCACGCCGAACCACCGTCTGTCGTCGTCGAATCCGACGTTCCGCGGCTACGCTTGGGTGCCGGAGGGACAGCACGTGTCGACGGCGATCCTGAATCAGCCGAACGGCTCGCTGATTCAAGACCTGCCGTTCTCGATACAGTTGAACAAGTTCATCGTCGACTACTACTCGACCGGCATGCCGAAGCTTTTCGCGAGCGACATCGTCGTGATCGATCACAAGACCGGCAAGGAGATTCCGGCGCGGGTCGAGGTGAACAAGCCGTTCGAGTACGACGGCGTGTCGATCTACCAATCGAGCTTCCAGGACGGCGGCTCGCAGATGACGATGACCGCCTGGCCGATGGTGGGCGACAACGCGAAGACCTATCCGTTTGGCGGGGCGATCGGGGCGTCGGCGCCGTTGGGCGCGTCGCTGGCGGCAATTCCCGGCACGGCCGGAGAGACGGTTGAATTCAGCGATTTCCGCGCGATCAACGTCGAAAATGTCACGGACGCGAATGGCAGCAACGACGTGCGCGGCGTCGCGCACAAGACGCTCGCCGAAGAGCTCGACCAGCGGCTCGGCTCGGGTGCGAAGACGCAGAATCCGCTGAATCTGCGCAATGTCGGCCCGTCCGTGCAGTACAAGATCCGCGGCACCGATGGCCAGGCGCGCGAGTTCAATAACTACATGCTGCCCGTCGACGTGAATGGCGAGCGCATGTTCTTGGCCGGCATGCGCACGACGCCGAGCGATCCGTTCCGCTATCTGCGCATCCCCGCCGACAGCGGCGGCACGCTCAAGGAATGGATGCAGTTGCGTGCGGCGCTCGCCAACCCGGCGCTGCGCGCTCAAGCTGCCCAACGCTTTGCCGAGCGCTCGGTGACCGACCAGAACACGGCGCTGCGCGACCATTTGCAAGACAGCGCGCTGCGCGTTCTTACCCTATTTGCTGGCGCGGACAACGGTATCGGCAACGGCGCCGACGGCCATCCGCTCGGCGGCTTCCAGGCGGTCGCGACCTTTATCGACCGTTCGGTGCCGAAGGATCAGCAGCAAAAAGCGGCGTCCTTGCTCCTGCGCATGCTCGAGGGCTCGACCTGGGACCTCTGGCAGATCGCGCGAGAGCAAGCAGGCGAGCCCGACATGAAGCCCGACGTCGACGCTACCCGCTTCGTCCAAAGCTCGATCAACGCGCTATCTGACAGCTTTTTGTATGGATCGCCGGTCTTCTTGCAGCTCGATTCATATAAGCAGGTGCAAGCTTCGGTATTTCAGTTGACGCGCGCACCGGGTAAAAAAGTGGTGTATCTTGGCAGCCTGTTGCTCGTGCTCGGCATTTTTTCGATGTTCTATGTGCGCGAGCGGCGGCTCTGGTTCTGGCTCAAGGACACCTCCACGGGCACTTCCGTGGTGATGGCGATGTCGACGGCGCGCAAGACGCTCGACTTCGAAAGAGAATTCGCGCGCACGCGCGATGCAGTCGGGGCCACGCTGGGCGTCGCAGCAATGGAAGCTGCGGCTAATTCGGCCACGAATTCGACGGTCGAACCGTCCCATGACGCAAGCGCTCCCCACGACAAAAGCGCCCCGCCATCCTCCGGTTCGCAGAATTCCACTCGGTAACATCATGGATTTGACACAAGTCTCCGCGTCTCAACCCAAGCCACGGCCCGCATCGGCGGCTACCGCTGGCTTCTACGACGAGCGCCCTTTCCTCAAGCGTCTTAACGCATTCGACTGGCTGTTCGCGCTCGCGATGGTCGCGGGAGCGGGGTTTGCGCTATCGCGCTACCACGCCTTCATGAACTACTACGACAAGCTCGTGCTGGTGTGCTCGGTGCCCGCGTTCGTCGTGCTGGGGTGGCGCTGGAAGCCCGTGCGCTTGCTGATTGCAGGCATCGCCGTGCTGTCGCTGTTCGCGATTCAGACCTACCAAGGCGATCTGACGCGCGCGGACTCGGCGTTTTTTCTGAAGTATTTCCTGTCGAGCCAGTCGGCGATTCTTTGGATGAGCGCGCTCTTCGTGCTCGCTACGCTGTTCTACTGGATCGGTATGCTGTCGCGCTCGCCGTCGGGCGGCGCGATCGGCTCCAAGCTCACCTGGGCCGCAGTGCTGATGGGCTTCACGGGCATGATGGTGCGCTGGTACGAGTCGTATCTGATCGGCGCCGACGTCGGGCACATCCCCATCTCGAATCTATATGAAGTGTTCGTGCTGTTCAGCCTCATCACGGCGCTTTTCTATCTGTACTACGAGCAGCACTACAACACGCGCGCGCTCGGGGCGTTCGTCCTCTTGATCATCAGCGCCGCGGTCGGCTTTCTGATGTGGTACTCGATCTCGCGCGACGCGCAGCAGATCCAGCCGCTCGTGCCGGCGCTGCAAAGCTGGTGGATGAAGATCCACGTGCCGGCGAACTTCATCGGCTACGGCAGCTTTGCGCTGTCGGCGATGGTCGGCGTGGCGTACCTGACGAAAGAGCGCGGTGTGCTGGCCGACCGTCTGCCGGAACTCGACGTCCTCGACGACGTGATGTACAAGTCGATCGCCGTCGGCTTCGCGTTCTTTACGATCGCGACGATTCTCGGCGCGCTGTGGGCCGCCCAAGCCTGGGGCGGCTACTGGAGCTGGGACCCGAAGGAGACCTGGGCGCTGATCGTCTGGCTGAACTACGCGGCGTGGCTGCACATGCGGTTGATGAAGGGGCTGCGCGGCGCGGTCGCCGCCTGGTGGGCGCTGACTGGCCTTTTGGTCACGACGTTTGCGTTCCTCGGCGTCAACATGTTCCTGTCCGGCTTGCATAGCTACGGCAAGCTGTAATATTCGCCGTTCTGCCGCGACTAAAGACCGCCGAGTGCTTTGCACCGGCGGTTTTTTTGTCTGCGGAGTGTCCGTTTTTGCATCCGATACGCTACCCCGAACGGTATATAAAGCCGCTGGGTCGAATGAGCATGCACGGTCGGCCCGAACCGCCTACGAGGAGCTTTCAAGATGTGGATCAAGCGAGGACAGCGAATTCAATTGCGGGGCGACGACATCGCGGCGAGTGATATTACGCCGCGCGCCGTATGGGAGAACCGGCGGCGCGTGCTGCAACTGGCGGGCGTGGCGGCAGCAGGCGGCCTCTTCGGCATAAGCGATCCGGCGCTCGCCAACTATGAGTCGCCCGACGCCAAGGCGCAGAAGCTCGCGGCGAAGACCAATCCGAAGTTCGTCGTCGTCGATAAGGTCACGCCGTACAAGGACATCACAACCTATAACAACTACTACGAATTCGGTACCGACAAGAGCGATCCGGCGGAGAACGCGCACACGCTGCGGCCGCGTCCGTGGCGCGTGAGCGTCGAGGGTGAGGTCAAGAACGCGAAGGTTTACGATATCGACGAGCTGCTCAAAGTCGCGCCGCTCGAGGAGCGCGTGTACCGGCATCGCTGCGTCGAGGGGTGGTCGATGGTGATTCCATGGGTTGGCTTCCCGCTATCCGAGCTGATCAAGCGTGCGCAGCCGACCGGCAACGCGAAGTACGTGCAATTCATCACGCTCGCCGACCCGTCGCAGATGCCTGGGCTCGGCCAGCCGATTCTCGACTGGCCGTATTCGGAAGGTCTGCGGATGGACGAGGCGATGAATCCGTTGACGCTGTTGACAGTCGGTGTCTACGGGCAAGTGCTGCCGAATCAGAATGGCGCGCCGATTCGCGTCGTGCTGCCGTGGAAGTACGGCTTCAAGAGCGCGAAGTCGCTCGTGAAGATCCGCTTTGTCGAAACGCAGCCGCCGACGAGCTGGAACACCGAAGCGCCGAACGAGTACGGCTTTTATTCGAACGTGAACCCGAACGTCGATCACCCGCGCTGGAGCCAGGCGACAGAGCGGCGTATCGGCGAGGACGGGTTTTTCACGCCGAAGCGCAAGACGCTGATGTTCAACGGCTACGGGGATCTCGTCGCGTCGATGTACCAGGGTATGGATTTGCGGAAATTCTTCTGAGCCAGGCAGCGCCGATCATGACCGACATGCGAACCACCCTCATCAATCAAGGCAGCGGGAACGTGCGCCCCGCAAAGGCTGCACCGGCGTCACGCCCGGCCGCGCGCAAGGGCGAACGCTGGATTGCGCCCGCCAAGATCGCGATTTTCAGTGCGGCCTGGTATCCGCTCGCTCGCATCGTGCTGTTCGGCCTGACCGACCGGCTCGGCGCGAATCCGATCGAATTCATCACGCGCTCGACCGGCCTTTGGACCCTGATCTTCCTCTGCATCACGCTGGCCGTCACGCCGCTGCGCCGTCTCACAGGCGTGAACGCGCTGCTGCGTTTTCGTCGCATGCTCGGGCTCTACGCCTTCTTCTACGCGACGCTGCACTTCACGACCTATATCTGGTTCGACAAGTGGTTCGATGTCGCCGCGATGCTGAAGGATGTCGGCAAGCGCCCGTTCATCACCGTCGGTTTTGCCGCGTTCCTGCTGCTGATTCCGCTCGCGGCGACGTCGCCACGCGCGATGGCGCGCAAGCTCGGCCGGCACTGGCAGACGCTGCATCGCGCGATCTACGCGATCGCCGGGCTCGCGATCCTGCATTTCTGGTGGATGAAGGCGGGCAAGCACGACCTGATCTTGCCGAAGATTTACGGTGCGATCGTGATCGCGCTGCTTGGCTGGCGCTTGCTCGTGTGGGTGCGCGGGCGGTTCTTCGAGCGGCAGCGGCTTTGACTCGAAAGCGGTTCCGGCGCTTGGCGCTGCGATAAAAAAGGCGGGGCTCATACAAGTGAGCCCCGCCTTTTACTTTTTCTGCCGTGCGCGTGGTGGTGCTTTACTGCGGCAGCACCGCCTCGCCAGCGAACAGTTCCTTCACGTTTTCGCGTGCACGCACGACGTGTGAGTGATTGCCGTCGACCATCACTTCCGCGGCTCGCGGACGCGTGTTGTAGTTCGAGCTCATCACGAACCCATACGCGCCGGCCGAGCGGATTACGAGCAGGTCGCCCGCTTCAATCGCCAGTTGCCGGTCGCGGCCGAGCCAGTCGCCGCTTTCGCAGACAGGGCCAACCACGTCATACACTTGCGCCGCCGCGTCGCGCTTCACAGCGGGTTCGATCGCGTGGAACGCCTGATACATCGCGGGGCGTGCGAGATCGTTCATCGCGGCATCGACGATCACAAAGTTTTTCTCCTCACCCGGCTTCAGGAATTCGACGCGCGTCAGCAGGATGCCCGCATTGCCCGTGACCGAGCGGCCCGGCTCGAAGTACACCTCGCGGTGGCCGTGGCCGCGCGCGTCGACGTGGTCGAGCAGCGTCTTCACGAATTCGCCGATGTCGGGCGGCGTTTCCGTGTCGTACTGGATGCCGAGGCCGCCGCCGACGTCGATATGGTGAATCGTCGCGCCGTCCGCCTCGATCTGCTCGACGAGCTCGAGTAGTCGATCGACGGCGTCGAGGTACGGGGAGATCTCGGTGATCTGCGAGCCGATATGGCAGTCGATGCCGACCACGTGCAGGTTCGGCATCGCGGCGGCGGCGCGGTAGGTTGCGCGCGCGTCGTCGAAGGCGACGCCGAATTTGTTGGCTTTGAGGCCGGTCGAAATGTATGGGTGGGTTTTCGGATCGACATCGGGATTCACGCGCAGCGAGACGGGCGCTGTCTTGCCCATCGACGAAGCCACGGCGTTGAGCCGATCGAGTTCCGGAATCGATTCGACATTGAAGCACTTCACGCCTGCTGCGAGGGCCTCGCGCATTTCGTCGGCGCTCTTGCCGACGCCCGAGAACACGGTGTTCTCCGCCTTGCCCCCGGCCGCGAGCACGCGCGCGAGCTCGCCGCTCGATACGATGTCGAAGCCCGCGCCGAGGCGCGCGAACACATTCAACACCGCGAGGTTGCTGTTCGCCTTCACGGCAACGTGGACCAATGCGCGCCGGCCTGCACACGCGTTCGCATAAGCCTCATAGGCTTGCGTCAGCGCCGCGCGCGAATAGACGTAGAGCGGGGTGCCGAATTGTTCGGCAAGCGAGACGGTGGACACACCTTCGGCGTGCAGCACGCCGTCGACAAAGGCGAATTGACTCATGCGGCAGGACTATTGATCTTGGGACGAGCCCGAAGCGGGGCTGGACGCAGGCTTGGCCGTGCTCGACGTCGTGCCGAGCTGGCTGTCCGGCGAAAGCGAGAGCGGGGTGGACGACGTGTCAGAAGCTGCGTTCGTTGCGCCGGATGCCGGGACCGCACCCGTTTCCGCATCCGGCTTCACGTCGGACGGGGGCGGTTCCGTTTGGTCCGTGGGCTTCTTCGGCAGCGGCGGGACGTTCGGCATATAGAGCGGCCCGCGTTGTCCGCAGCCGCCGAGCGCTGCGGCAGTGAGAGCCAAAGCCGCTACAATCGCGCTCATCCTCAAAACGACTCGCATGACCGTCCCTGAATAATTAATCGGTGGAGTTTAGCATGACCGACAGTGAATACCTGACCCGCGCGGAAGCCGTTTTGGCAGCGATTGAGCGCGCATCGGACGTTATCGACGCCGATATCGAATTCGAACGCACCGGCAATGTTCTGACGCTCGAATTCGAGAACAAAACGAAGATCATCGTGAATCTTCAGCCGCCGATGCATGAGATCTGGATCGCGGCGAAGGCCGGCGGTTTTCATTTCAAGTTCGTCGACGGCGAATGGCGTGACACGCGCAGCGGCCAGGAATTCTTTACCGCGCTCTCGCAATATGCGTCGCAGCAGGCCGGCGAGCCTGTCGAGTTCCGAGAGTGACCGTGCACGGCTCGCCAATGCCCAGTCGGTTTTTCGGCGAGCCGCCAACCGCCCGCCTCAGCGGCCGCGGAACAGGTTCATGATGTCCTGCTTTTCCTGATCGCCCACGTGTTCCGGCATCGCTTGCGAGGCTGAATCGACGACCTCGCCATCGGCTGGAGCCTGATTGACGCCTACGCTCGCGACAAAGCCGTTGCCCGGCGTGAAATCGCTGAAATACAGTTCGCCGTCGATCGATGCGACGTCGTCCGGCATCGGCATCGTGTATTCGGGCACGCTCTTGAGCGTCTGCCCCATGTAGTCGATCCACACCGGCAGTGCGAGGCCGCCGCCGGTTTCGCGGTCGCCGAGGCTGCGCGGATTGTCGTAGCCGATCCACGCAATGGCCGCCAGCGTGTGCTGGTAGCCGGCGAACCAGGCGTCGCGCGAATCGTTGGTGGTGCCGGTCTTGCCCGCGAGGTCGGTGCGCTTGAGCACGTTCGTCTTGGCGCCGGTGCCGCGCTGTGCGACGCTTTGCAGCAGGCTGTTCATGACGTACGCGTTGCGCCCGTCGATCGCGCGCGGGGCATTTTGCCCGGCGATGATCGGCTGCGAGCGGGCGAGGACGTATCCGGACTGGTCGGCGACTTCAGCGATCAGATACGGGTTGATCCGGTAACCGCCGTTCGCGAACACCGAATACGCGCCCGCCATTTGCAGCGGCGTGACGAGACCCGCGCCGAGCGCCATCGGCAAATATGCGGGGTGACGGTCCGCGTCGAAGCCGAAGCGAGTGATGTATTGCTGCGCGTACTTCGTGCCGATTTGCGACAGGATGCGGATCGACACCAAATTGCGCGATTTTTGCAGCGCCGTACGCATCGTCATCGGGCCTTCGAAGCCGCCACCGTAGTTCTTCGGCTCCCAAGGCTGACCGCCGGTTTCGGCCGCGCTGAAAAAGAGCGGTGCGTCGTTGATGATGGTGGCTGGGCCAAGGCCCTTGTCGAGCGACGCCGAGTAGATAAACGGCTTGAAGCTCGAACCCGGCTGGCGCCACGCCTGCGTCACGTGGTTGAACTTGTTCTTGTTGAAGTCGAAGCCGCCGACAAGCGCGCGAATCGCGCCGTCCTGCGGCACGACCGAAACGAATGCGCCTTCGACTTGCGGCAACTGCGTAACCGCCCAACTGCCGTCGCTGTTCTTGATGAGGCGCACGATCGCGCCGGCCCGAATGCGCTGATTCGGCTGCGCGCGCGGACCGAGCGCGAAGGCGACGAAGCGCAGGCCGTCGCCGGTGATCGTCGCCACATTGCCGTCGATGAAGGCCGCCTGCACCTCCTTCGGGTTGGCCGACGTTACGACCGCGGCAATGATTTCGCCGTTGTCCGGATGCTCGGCGAGCGCGTCGTCAATTGCCTGTTCGCGTTCGCCCGCGTCCGCGGGCAGATCGATGAAGGCTTCCGGGCCGCGGTAGCCGTGACGCCGCTCGTAGTCCATCAGGCCGCCGCGAAGCGCGCGGTACGCGACATCCTGATCCGCCGAGTCGATCGTCGTGACGACGCTTAGACCACGCGTGTACGCTTCCTCGCGGTATTGCGCGTACATCATCTGGCGCACCATTTCGGCGACGTACTCGGCGTGCACGCTGAATTCCCTGCCCAAGCCCTTGACGACGAGCGGCTGCTTCACGGCGTCGTCGTACTGTGCCTGCGTGATGTAGTGCAGCTCCAGCATCCGTTGCAAGATGTACGCCTGCCGCACCTTCGCGCGCTTAGGATTGACGACCGGGTTGTACGCGGAAGGCGCCTTCGGCAAGCCGGCGAGCATCGCCGCTTCGGCGAGCGTGATGTCCTTCAGGTCCTTACCGAAATAGACGCGCGCCGCGCTCGCGAAACCGTATGCGCGCTGGCCGAGGTAGATCTGATTCATGTACACCTCGAGAATTTGATCCTTGGTCAGCTTCGACTCGATCTTGTAAGCGAGCAGCATCTCGTAGATCTTGCGCGTGTAGGTCTTTTCGCTCGACAGGAAGAAGTTGCGCGCGACCTGCATCGTGATCGTGCTGGCGCCTTGCGTCGCGTGGCCGATCGTCAGCGCGACGATGCCGGCGCGCGCGATGCCGGCCAAATCGACGCCGCCGTGATCGTAAAAGCGCGCGTCCTCGATCGCGAGGACCGCTTTCTTCAGGTAGTCGGGCACGTCCTGGATGTGCACGACGTCGCGGCGCTCTTCGCCGAACTCGCCGATCAGGACGTGATCGGCCGTGTAGATGCGCAGCGGCACTTTCGGGCGATAGTCGGTGAGCGCGTCGAGCGACGGCAGGCTCGGGCGCGCGACCACGAGCGCATAGCCGAGCACGAGACCCACGCAGACAATGAACGCGGCGACGAGACCGGCAAAACCGAGCAGCAGCTTCAGCCACAGCGGGTGATTGCGCTTCTCCGGGGCGGTTGACGGGGAGGATGGGGGTGAGGATTGCATGCGGACACCAAAAAGCGGACTCGCGATTATAGCTGGCCGGGCTCGCATGCTTTCGAATCGCTTACTGGCTGCCGCCCACACCGCTGAATACCAATGTAGCGCTTCGGCGGGGCCTCGGAGCACGTGCAATGTCGCGTTAGCCATTCGGCCGAGTGCCGCAGGCTCCCCTGCCTTTGCAGAATTCGTCAGGTGAATAGCACCTACGAACGAGCGCCCGAATGGTTCGGCGCGCATGCTGCAAGGAGGAGTCATGCCGATCGGTAACACGCTGCTGCCCACCAAACGCCGCTTCGCGGCGGGTATCGACCTAGGTCCGCGGGAAGTGCGGCTTGCCCTGTTGAGCCAACGCGGGCGCGGAGCGGGGTCGGTGAGCGTCGAGTGTCTTGCCGTGGCGCCGCTTGCCGGCGGGGCGATGGCGGGGGCGCAAATCGTCGATCGGGGTGCGGTGGCGTCGGCGCTGTGCGACGCTTTCGCGCAGCTTCCGGACGGGTGCGCCACGCGCAAGCTGAGCTGCGCGATGGCCGTGCCGGGGTCGGCGACGGTGGTGGCGTCGGTCGCGCTGTCGCGGCTCGCGCCACGTACGCCGCGCGCCTCGCCCATGCGAGTTCTGGCCGGCATCGAACCGGCCGTGATGGCCGAGGCCGAGCGCGTCGCCGGCATCGAGCGACATGCGCTGGCGGTCGACTGGTTTATCGACGACGCGCCCAGCGACGCCAGCCGCAGCGCACCCTCGGTGACGATCGCCGCGACGCCGCGACAGCATCTCGAAGCCCGCGTCGAGGCGGCGGCTGCCGCCGGCATCGAATTGATCGCATTGGACGGCGAGCCTCCCGCCGCGCTGCGCGCGCTGCGGCATGCCGCCGAATTCGAGTTGAGTCCGCGCGAACGCTACGCCGCGTTGTGGGTAGGCGGCGACGGCGTGTACGGCTGGCGGATAGCGGATGAGGTGATCGAGGCGCACATTCGATATCCCGCGCCGGAGCATGACGACCTCGCAGACGCGTTGCGCGAACTGGCGGATGGCGGTGCGCTCGGCTGCGCGCTGCTCGGCGGCGAACTCGATTTGCTCGGCAGCGTGGGACTCGCAGTCGCCGACGTCGGCGACCTGCTTGGTTGCAGCGTCCTGCCATTCGAATGCGGCACGTTTTGCGATGGATCGAGTCGGGCTCCCGTCGAGCTGCGTCAGGCGTCGTCGTTTGCCGTCGCGTTCGGACTCGCGTTGCGCGGAGTTTTCGAATGACGACGCAGCGATTGTGGAAATGGCGCGGATGGGGGCAGTCGACGCACGTGCGTCGCGCGCATTTGGGCGGTTTCAATTTGATGCCGTATCGGCAGCGCAATGCCCGTCGTGCGCGCCGGCGTTGCCTGATCGAGTGCTTGGTGGCGGTGCTGACCGGGTGCGCGGCGGTGACGGCGTGGGCGGGCTGGGAAGCGTTGGAGCGCGCCCGCCTGGACGCGAAGCGAGACGCGCTCGAAACGACGCTGGCGAGCCTGCGCGTGCCGCTTGCCGAGTACCGTCGACTCGAAGGCCAGCGAGCGGACCTGCACAAGCGCGCGGCGCTGGCGCAAAAGCTGGCGGAACCGAGAGCGCGTTTGCTCGACCTCTTCGATGCGCTGAGCCGGGAGACCTACCCGGGCATCGTATTGCGCGAATTGAAGCAAACGGATCGTGAAGTGACGCTTATCGCGCGCGCAACGGACGGTGATGCTTCATCCGCGTGGCTCGCGCGATTGAACGGCGTGCGCGGTATCCAGTCGGTGGACGTCGGCGATCCGCGGCACGTGGCCGCATCGCCGGGCAACGACGGCCTTGGCGTCGACAGCGCAATCGAATTTGCCGCCCATCTGCGCTGGGACAGTGCGGCAGCAAAACCTGTCGAGGACACGAGGCGTCGCGTGGACCACAAGGGGAGCGAACGATGAGCACGATTGCCGATCGTCTGTTCCGACCGCACGGCGGCGTGGGGCGCGGCCGTTTTGCAGATTGGCTCTCGAGTCCGCACGTGCCGCTGGAGGCGTGGACAGGCACGTGGCGTTTGGCGGTGGGCACCGTGATCGCCGCGGCGGTCTTCGCTCTCGGCGCGTGCGCGTGGGATGCAGCGGACCTGGGCCGCACGAGCGCCAGCCAGGCGGCGCTGGCGGACGTGGAGCACCGCTTGTCCGTTGCGCGCACGGCCGTCGCGAGGCTTTCGGCTCTGCGCTTGGAGATGGCCCATGCCATGACTTCTACCGGCGATCGAGCCAGTTCGTCCGTCGGCTACTGGCACGCCGTTTCGGCGCTAGCCGCGCAAAGCGGCTTGACGCTGCGCGCGCTCGAGCCGGCCAAGCCCTACGGCGAGGGTATCGATGCGGCGCGTCCGGTGCACCTGGTCGCGCGCGCGAATTTCGCCGGTTTGCTCGATTTCCTGCAGGGATTGCCGAGCCTGGCGGCGCTGGTCGTTCCGACGGATTTGCTCGTGAAGCGCGATTCCGACGATCTGTCGATCAGCATGACCTTGGCATTCTTCGGCGCGCTGCCGTCTTCGCTCGCGCCGTCTGCCGTCGCCGATTCACACCCGGCCGACGATGACGCCGAGGAAGCGTGGTTCGCCGACCCGTTTGCCGCTGCGTCAGCTGTGCTCTCCAACGCCGGTTCGACACTGCACCTCGTCGGTTTGCTTCGCGAAGGCAAGCGCGGTCTCGCGTTGCTGGCGGCGGCCGATGGCGCGACCTCGCTCGAAACCGGGCAGTCGATCGGCCGGGAGAAAGTGACGCGCATCGACGATCGAGGGGTCACGTTGTCGAGCGGCGCTGGCGCGCGGTTGCTTACGCTGGTGGAGGATGCGCGATGACGATCCGGCATGGGATTCGAAGGGGGATCGTCATCGCGTGCTTCATGTCGACGGCGGCGGGCGCGTCGGTTCAGTCATTGCCACCACTGCCCCCACTACCCCCGCTACCCACGGAGATGCCGCTCGACGATTCGGTCGGGCGCCGCGGGGTCTCGCCGTTGCTCAATAACGGCGGGGCGGAAGTTCCGAATCCGTTCCGAAGCGAAGCGACGGAACCGCCGCGCGGGTTTAGGTCGCCGAATACCGACGAAAAGAGCGACGCCGGCGCAGCAGCGACAAAGCAAACGCCCGGGGCCACGCCGACAGAAGGCCCGACCGGCGCCGAGGCGGCTCCGCTTGAAGGCCCGCCGGTGCCGCTTGCGCCCGCACAGCGCATGAGCAGCCGCGCGGGTGGTTCGAGCGATATCGGTCCCGACGAGAACAAGCCCATCACATTGCATTTCCAAAACGCGGAACTCGGCGCCGTGCTCGACGCGTTCGCACGCTTCACGAACTTGAACATCGTCGCGAGCGAGCGTGTGCGCGGTTTCGTTTCGCTGCGCTTGAACCACGTGCCGTGGCGCACCGCGTTCGACACGCTGCTCGACGTCAACGGCCTCGCGATGGAGCGGCGCGGCAATGTGATCTGGGTCGCACCACTTGCCGATCTCGCGGCCCGAGAGCGGCTGCGCTTCGAAGCGCACGCTCGCGCCGCCGAGCTGGAGCCGCTGGCGAGCCGCACCTTCGATCTGCATTACGCGCGCGCGGAAGACGTCGTGCGGCTGTTGAACGCGCCGGGCGGCCAGCGCGTGTTGTCCAGGCGCGGTGCGGCCGTGGCGGACCCGCGCACGAACCTCATGTTCGTGACCGACCTCGATGCGCGTCTCGCGCAGATTGCCGAGCTGCTCGCGTCGATCGACAGGCCGACGCGCCAGGTGCTGATCGAAGCGCGCATCGTCGAGGGCGAGCACGGCTTTTCGCGCGATCTCGGCGCGCGCCTGTCGCTGCGCGCGACGCAAGACGGGGCGGCGCCGCGGGGTTTCGTCGCAGGTGGCCAGGATGGCTCGATCCATGACTTGTCGGCGACGCCGATATCGGGTTTCGACGCCGCGACAGCCGGCTTCACGCTGTTCGCCGCGCGCGCCACGCGGCTCTTGAACGTCGAATTGAGCGCGCTGGAAGCGGAGGGCCGCGGGCAGATCGTGTCCAGCCCGCGTGTCGTCACGGCGGACCGCAGGAAGGCGATCGTCGAGCAGGGCACCGAAGTGCCGTATCAGGCGAAGGTGGGTAACGGCATGTCGGGCGTCCAGTTTCGCCGAGCCAGCCTGAAACTCGAGGTCGAACCGCAAATTACGCCGGCGGGCCGTGTGATTCTGGATCTCGACGTCGCGAAAGACAGCGTCGGCGAACAGACGGCCAACGGCCCCGCGATCCACACCAAGCACATGCAGACACGCGTCGAAGTGGAGGACGGAGGTACGGTCTCCATCGGCGGGATTTATGAGAGCAACGACAGGGATGATGTGACGCGGGTGCCGCTCTTGGGCAAAATACCTGTTTTGGGTGCGCTCTTTCGACACCGCGCGCAGAGTGAACGACGCAACGAGCTGGTCGTTTTCATCACGCCGCGCGTCGTCGAAACGCCATGAACGAGCCCTGTGCGGGCCGGCCGCTGTTCTGGCCCCATGCTCGACAAGGCAGGCGCTTTGCCAGTAAGCTGCGCCACGAACCACAGCAGATCAAGTCAGAGGAAACCGTTGCAACCGCGGGATGCACACGCCAATGTATTTTTCGTAGGGCTCATGGGGGCAGGCAAGACCACCGTGGGCCGTGCGGTCGCGCGCCGTCTGGATCGGCCGTTCTTCGACTCGGACCACGAAATCGAGGCACGTACCGGCGCGCGCATCCCGATCATCTTCGAGCACGAGGGCGAAGACGGCTTTCGCGACCGCGAGGCGGCGGTCATATCCGATCTGACCGCGCGCGAGGGCATCGTGCTCGCTACCGGCGGCGGCGCGATCCTGCGCCCGGAAAACCGCGAATTCCTGCATGCGCGGGGCCTCGTCGTCTATCTGCGCGCAAATCCGCACGACCTTTGGCTGCGCACGCGTAAAGACAAGAACCGGCCGCTTTTGCAGACCGAAGACCCGAAGGCCAAGCTCGAAGCGCTCTATAGCGTGCGCGATCCGCTCTATCGCGAATGCGCACACTTCATCGTGGAAACGGGGCGTCCGTCAGTGAACGGTCTCGTCAACATGGTGCTGATGCAGCTCGAAATGGCCGGCATCACTGGACAGGCACATACATGATTACCGTCAACGTCGACTTGGGCGAACGCGCCTATCCCATTCATATCGGCACGGAACTCATCGGCAAGACCGAACTTTTCGCGCCGCACATCGCCGGTTCGTCGGTGATGATCGTGACCAACACGACGGTCGATCCGCTGTACGGCCACGTCCTGCGTCAAGCGCTCGCGCCGCTCGGCAAGAAAGTATCGACGGTCGTGCTGCCCGACGGCGAGGCTTATAAGAACTGGGAGACGCTGAATCTCATCTTCGACGCGCTGCTCACCGAGCATGCCGACCGCAAGACTACGTTGATCGCGCTCGGCGGCGGCGTGATCGGCGACATGGCCGGCTTTGCCGCGGCCTGCTATATGCGCGGCGTGCCGTTCATCCAAGTGCCGACGACGCTTTTGTCGCAAGTGGATTCGTCGGTGGGCGGCAAGACGGGCATCAACCATCCGCTCGGCAAGAACATGATCGGCGCGTTTTATCAGCCGCAGGCCGTCATCGCGGACATCGCGGCGCTCTCCACGCTGCCGGCGCGCGAGTTGGCGGCGGGCGTCGCCGAGGTCATCAAGACGGGGGCGATCGCCGATGCCGCATTCTTCGACTGGATCGAAGCGAACGTCGCCGCGCTGAATCGCTGCGAGCCCGACGCCCTCGCGCAGGCGGTCAAGCGCTCGTGCGAGATCAAGGCGTCGGTCGTCGCGGCCGACGAGCGCGAAGGCGGGCTGCGCGCGATCCTGAACTTCGGCCACACGTTCGGCCACGCGATCGAGGCCGGGCTGGGCTACGGCGAATGGCTGCACGGCGAGGCCGTCGGCTGCGGGATGGCGATGGCCGCGGATCTGTCGGTGCGCCTGGGCCATTTCGACGACGACGCCCGCAAGCGGCTCGTCGCTGTCATCGCCGCGGCGCATCTGCCGACGCGCGCACCGGCGCTCGGCGAAGCGCGCTATCTGGAACTGATGAAGGTGGACAAGAAGGCCGAGGCAGGCTCGATCAAATTCATTCTGCTGAAGCGTTTCGGCGAAACACTGATAACGACTGCGCCCGAGCACATCGTCCACGAGACACTCGCGGCAAGTCTCTGACGGCGCGTCAGTCCGTCTTGGGCTCGCCCATATCTGGCTTGGCCAAGTCCGCCGCGACGCGCGATCCATGATTCGGAGGGGAGTGACCGGTGAATGAAAAGCGCAGCGCAACGTTGAAAGACTCGCACGAAACAGCCGCCGTTCGGCCAAGCGATACGTCGCCGGTATCTGGCCAGCGCAATGGGGGCGGAAAAGCAGCCGTCTTCGCAGCCCCCACCGTCGCATCCCTCGAAGCTCACCTCGCGCCGTATGCCGCGCATTCGTCGCAATCGCGCGGCCGCCGCTATGCCGAACCGCCCCCCGAAGCGCGCACGGAATTTCAGCGTGACCGCGACCGCATCGTCCATTCCACCGCCTTTCGGCGCCTGGAATACAAGACGCAGGTCTTCGTCAATCATGAGGGCGATCTCTTTCGCACGCGGCTCACTCACAGTCTCGAAGTTGCGCAGATCGCGCGTTCGATCGCGCGGAATCTGCGCTTGAACGAGGACCTCGTCGAAGCGATTTCGCTCGCCCACGATCTCGGTCACACCCCGTTCGGGCATGCCGGGCAGGATGCACTCAACGAGTGCATGCACGAGCACGGCGGCTTCGAGCACAACCTGCAAAGCCTCGCGGTCGTCGACGAGCTCGAGGAGCATTACGGCGCGTTCAACGGCCTGAACCTCTGCTTCGAAACGCGCGAAGGCATCCTCAAGCATTGCTCCCGCGAGAACGCGCGCAAGCTCGGCACGCTCGGCGAGCGCTTCCTGAACGGGCAGCAGCCGTCGCTGGAAGCGCAGATCGCCAACATCGCCGACGAAATCGCCTACAACAACCACGATGTCGACGACGGCCTGCGCTCCGGGCTCTTGACGATCGAGCTGCTGGCGCAGGTCGAGCTGTGGCAGCGGCATTACGAGGCCGCCAAGCGTGCCTATCCCGATCTCGAAGGGCGCCGGGTGGTCCACGAGACCGTGCGCCGGATCATCAATACGCTGATCGTCGACCTCATCGACGCGACGACGCGCAATCTCGTCGCGCAGGCGCCGGATTCGCTCGACGCCGTGCGCGCCGCCCCGCCGCTCGTCGCGCATAGCGAGGAAGTCGCCGCGCAAGCCGCGGCGCTCAAGCGTTTTCTGCTCAAGAATCTGTACCGCCACTACCGGGTCATGCGGATGGCGAACAAGGCGCGGCGCGTCGTCACCGGCCTGTTCGACGCCTTCACCGACGATCCGCGCCTCCTGCCGCCCCCCTACCTGGCTGCCGACAAGGCTCAGCAGCCGCGTCTCATCGCGCATTACATCGCCGGCATGACCGATCGCTACGCGTTGAAAGAATATCAACGATTATTTGTCATAGACGACCATTAGACTGTGTGGAAACGTTTTCGAAACGTTTTCATCCGTTCGTGTTTTTCATCCCGCAGGAGACCTAGGACGCCCGGCGCGCTGAGCCGCTGGCGTACGCCGCGGGCCATTCGCGTCAATCAAAAGGAGAAGAAGTCGATGGGTTACAAGACGCTGTTCCGTTCACTGGCACTCGGGGGAGCGCTGTTCGCCGGTGCGAGCCACGCCGCGTTCGCGGTCACGGAAATCCAGTTCTGGCACGCGATGGAGGCTGCCCTCGGCGAGCGCGTGAACGACATCGCCGCGCAATTCAACGCGTCGCAAAGCGACTACAAGATCGTTCCGGTCTTCAAAGGCACCTACGACCAGACGCTCGCGGCCGGCATCGCCGCCTATCGCAGCGGCAACGCGCCGGCGATCCTGCAAGTCTACGAGGTCGGCACGGCGACGATGATGCAGGCGAAGAAGGCCGTGCTGCCGGTGTCGGAGGTCTTCAAGCAGGCGGGCGTGCCGCTCGACCAAAAGGCGTTCGTGCCGTCCATCGCGAGCTACTACAGCGACGCGAAGACGGGCCAGCTCGTGTCGATGCCGTTCAACAGCTCGACGCCAGTCGTCTACTACAACAAGGACGCCTTCAAGAAGGCCGGGCTCGATCCGAACCAACCTCCCAAAACGTGGGGCGAAGTCGCGGCTGATGCGGCCAAGCTCAAGGCGGCCGGCATGTCGTGCGGCTTCACGACGGGCTGGCAGGGCTGGATCCAGCTCGAGGAGTACAGCGCATGGCACGGCGCGCCGTTCGCGAGCCAGAACAACGGCTTTGACGGCACGAACGCGGTGCTCGAATTCAACAAGCCGTTGCAGATCGCGCACATCCAGTTCCTGCAGAACATGGCGAAGGCCGGCACGTTCACTTACGTGGGCCGCAAGGACGAGGCGGTATCGAAGTTCTATAGCGGCGATTGCGGGATCGCGATGAACTCATCGGGTTCGCTCGCGACGATCCGCAAGTACGCGAAGTTCGACATCGGCACCGGCATGATGCCGTACGACCCGAGCGTGAAGGGCGCGCCGCAGAACGCGATCATCGGCGGCGCGAGCCTGTGGGTCCTCGCGGGCAAGGACCCGAACGTGTACAAGGGGGTTGCCAAGTTCCTCGCGTACCTGTCGTCGGCGCCTGTCGCCGCGAAGTGGCATCAGGACACGGGCTATCTGCCGGTCACGACAGCCGCCTACGATCTGACGCGCCAGCAGGGTTTCTACGACAAGAACCCGGGCTCCGACACCGCGATCAAGCAGATGCTCAACAAGGCGCCGCTGCCATACACGAAGGGGCTGCGTCTCGGCGACATGCCGCAGATCCGCACGATCGTCGACGAGGAGCTCGAGCAGGTCTGGGCGCAGAAGAAGACGCCGAAAGAAGCGCTCGATTCGGCGGCCTCGCGCGGCGACGAGCTGCTGCGGCGCTTCGAGCAATCGGGTAGCTGATCGCGATCCCGGGCCGTTGCGGCGACAGGCCACTGCATATGCGGCTGGCTTCGAATGCGACGGCCCGGCGGTTCCTACGCGGACAGCTTTTCGTTGCGACGGCGGCGCTCCGTGCACGTGAATGCACGCCGCCGCGCTTCGCGACGCCACCTTACTGACCGACCAGCCATGCACCAACGTTCCCGCTTCGGCACGAGCGTGCTGCCTTATTTGCTGATTGCGCCGCAGCTCGCGATCACCGCGCTCTTCTTTCTCTGGCCCGCCGGCGTCGCGCTTTGGCAATCGACGCAGACGCAGGACGCGTTCGGCACGTCTAGCCAATTCGTCGGCTTCGCGAACTTCGAACACTTGTTTGGGGACCCGCTGTATCTCGCGTCGTTCAAGACGACGCTCGTCTTCAGCGCGCTCGTGACGGTTTGCGGACTTGCCGTCTCGCTGCTGCTCGCGGCCTGCGCGGATCGCGTGACGCGCGGCTCGAAGGCTTACCGCACGCTCTTGATCTGGCCGTACGCGGTCGCGCCCGCGATCGCGGCGGTGCTGTGGTCATTCCTCTTCAATCCGAGCATCGGCCTCGTGACGTTCGCGCTCGCGAAAGCGGGCATCGTCTGGAATCACGCTTTGAATGGCGGGCAGGCGATGTTCCTCGTCGTGCTCGCATCGGTCTGGAAGCAGGTCAGCTACAACTTCCTCTTTTTCTATGCGGGCCTACAGGCGATTCCGCGCTCGCTGATCGAAGCGGCGGCGATCGACGGCGCAGGCCCCGTGCGGCGCTTCTTCGGCATCGCGCTGCCGCTTTTGTCGCCGACGAGTTTCTTCCTGCTCGTCGTGAACCTCGTCTACGCCTTCTTCGATACGTTCCCGGTCATCGACGCGGCCACCGGCGGCGGCCCCGCGCAAGACACGAAGACGCTCATCTACAAGATCTTCACCGAAGGCTTTCAGGGGCTCGACATCGGCAGCTCGGGCGCGCAGTCGGTCGTGCTGATGCTGATCGTCGTCGCGCTGACGGTCGTGCAATTTCGCTTCATCGAACGCAAGGTGCAGTACGTATGATCGAAAATCGCAAAGGCTTTGATCTCTTCTGTCACGCGGTGCTGATCGCGGGCGTCGCGCTGATCGTGTTTCCGGTCTACGTCGCGTTTTGCGCGGCGACCATGAGCGCGCAAGAGGTATTTTCCGTACCGCTCTCGCTCGTGCCCAGCACGCACTTGTTCGAGAACATCGCGAACGTCTGGACGCACGGCAGCGGCGGCGCGGCGAGCCCGTTCGGCCGGATGCTGTTCAACAGTCTCGTGATGGCGCTCACGATCTCGATCGGCAAGATCGCCGTGTCGATCATCTCGGCTTACGCGATCGTGTTCTTTCGCTTTCCGCTGCGTAACACGGCGTTCTGGCTGATCTTCGTGACGCTGATGCTGCCCGTCGAGGTGCGCATCTTCCCGACGGTGCAGGTGGTGTCGTCGATGCATTTGACGAACAGCTACGCGGGCCTCACGTTGCCGCTGATCGCATCGGCGACGGCCACGTTCCTGTTTCGCCAGTTCTTCATGACGCTGCCCGACGAATTGATGGAGGCGGCTCGCATCGATGGCACGGGGCCGCTGCGTTTCTTCTGGGACGTCGTGCTGCCGCTGTCGAAGACGAACATCGCGGCGCTCTTCGTCATCACCTTCATCTACGGCTGGAATCAATACCTGTGGCCGATCCTGATCACGAGCGACCAGTCGCTCACGACGGCCGTAGTCGGTATCAAGTCGATGATCGCCACCGGCGACACCGCGACTGAATGGCATCTCGTGATGGCCGCGACGTTGCTCGCGATGGTGCCGCCGCTCGTCGTCGTAATCGCGATGCAGCGCTGGTTCGTGCGCGGGCTCGTCGATTCGGAAAAGTGATTCATGAATATCACGGAGAGAGAAACAGCATGGCAGCGTTGACTTTAAAGAGCGTGCGCAAGACGTACGACGGCAAGCAGTTTGTGCTGCACGGGATCGACGTCGATGTCGCGGACGGCGAGTTCGTCGTGCTGGTCGGTCCATCGGGCTGCGGCAAGTCGACGTTGCTGCGCATGGTGGCGGGGCTCGAGAGCGTGTCGGAAGGCGAGATCGCAATCGGCGAGCGCGTCGTCAACACGCTCGAGCCGAAGGATCGCGACATCGCGATGGTGTTCCAGAACTACGCGCTCTATCCGCACATGAGCGTGAAGGAGAACATGGCGTATGGTCTGAAGATTCGCGGCATCGCGGGCGGCACGATCGACTCGCGCGTCGCGGCGGCGGCGAAGATTCTCGAGCTGGAAGCGCTGCTCGAGCGCAAGCCGCGCGAATTGTCGGGCGGCCAGCGTCAGCGCGTCGCGATGGGGCGCGCGATCGTGCGCGAGCCGTCGGTGTTCCTGTTCGACGAGCCGCTGTCGAATTTGGACGCGAAGCTGCGCGTGCAGATGCGGCTCGAAATCCAACGCCTCCATGCGCGTCTTGGCACGACGAGCCTTTACGTCACGCACGATCAAATCGAAGCGATGACGCTCGCGCAGCGCGTGATCGTGATGAATCGTGGGCACGCCGAACAGATCGGCGCGCCGACCGAAGTCTACGAGCGCCCGGCGACCGTGTTTGTCGCGAGCTTCATCGGCTCGCCGGCGATGAACTTGCTCAAAGGCCGTCTTTCACCCGATGGCGCGACGTTCGAAGTCGCGGACGGCGGCCCCGCGCTGCCGATTGCGGGCGCGCCCGGCATCGGCCGCGAGATTGCCAACGGACGCGATTGGATTCTCGGCATCCGCCCCGAGCACATGACGCCGCAAACCGCCACGGCGCATGCGCCGCTCACAGTCGAGTCGTGCGAACTGCTCGGCGCCGACAATCTCGCGCACGGACGCTGGGGCGAGCATGATGTGGCCGTGCGACTTCCGCATGTGGAGCGTCCGGCACGCGGCGACACGCTGCCTGCCGCGCTGCCGGCGCGGCACCTTCATTTCTTCGATCCCGAGACGGGCCGGCGCGCGTTTTGAAGCCACAGTGGCAACCACAGAACCATTGACGATGAGAAGCAACAACTGGCCTTATCCGCGCGTGGTCGCGCATCGCGGCGGCGGCACGCTCGCGCCCGAGAACACGCTCGCCGCGATCGAAACCGGCGCGCGCCTCGGCTTGAAGATGATCGAATTCGACGCGAAGCTCTCGGCCGACAACGTCGTGTTCCTGCTGCACGACGATACGGTGAACCGCACGTCGAACGGGCGCGGTGCAGCGGCGAAGCTGCGCTATGACGAGATCGTGACGCTCGATGCCGGCGGTTGGCGCGACGCACGCTTTGCCGGCGAGCGGATGCCGACGCTCGAGCAAGTCGCCGCGCGCTGCGAAGCACTGGGTCTCGCGGCGAACGTCGAAATCAAGCCGTGCCCGCGGCGCGATCTGCAGACGGGCCGGCTCGTGGCCGAGGAGGCGGCGCAGCTTTGGTCATCGTCGACGGTGCCGCCGCTCTTGTCGTCGTTCTCGTACGACGCCCTTGCCGCCGCTCGCGACGCCGCGCCTGCGTTGCCGCGAGGGCTGCTGTTCGATGGCGTGCCCGCGGACTGGCGCGCGCAGACAGAGGCGCTCGAATGCGTCTCGCTGCATGCAAATCATCGTGATCTGAACGAGCCGCTCGTCGCGCAGATCAAAGCGGCAGGTCTGTTCATCCTGGCTTACACGGTGAATGATCCTGAGCGCGCACGGCTGCTCGGCGAGTGGGGCGTGGACGCGATCTGTACCGACCGCATCGATCTAATCGGCGCGGATTTTTTCGATCGGCCGTAACGCGGCGTCAAATAACGAAGAGCGCGCGCGTCTGGTGCAACGCTCACCTGCGCGCACGACGCGCCGCCCATCACGCATCTACCGCCCGCGCGAAAGCAGCGCCCCGGCGACGAGCGCTACACCGCCGACAATCGCAAGCGCCTGCCACGGGTTTTCCCGCACGTAGTCGTCGGCGTCGGCGAACACTTCGGTCGCACGTTCGCGCACGCTGTGCTGTGCGCCGTCGAGACGGGCGCGCGCATCGTCGAGGCGTTTTTTCAATTGCGTGCGGAGTACGGCCGCGTCGGCCTGCGTGCCATCGGCGAGCGCTTGCTCGAGCTCGGCTAGCAACTCGCGCATTTCGCCGCCAACGTCTTCGGCCGCGTGCCGGCTATGCCGTGCGATGCGGCGCGCGTGCCGCTTGGTGCTGCTCCAGGAATCTCCGATGGCGTCTTTCGTATTCGGCAATGTTGTCATGCTGATCGCTCCGTCGGTAATGGACATGGGATGCCAAGACTTCTTTTCAGCAACTTCGATGCCATCCCGTCCGGGGCACGTGCTCAAGGCGCTTGCCAAGCGGCCGAGGGTAGAAACTTCATCACGTCTGCCGGTGCACCGTCGAATTTACAACCTGTCGATATAAGCTGCGCCCAATAAAAAACGCCGCACGTTGTCGTGCGGCGGCACTCATGCAAGCCTAAAATTTCCGCTACGCTTAGAAGCGATAGCCGATCTTCGCGAAAGTGACGATCGGGTCCAGGCGGATTTTCGCTTGCGAATTCACGGTCACTTTCGTCGGGCCCACATTGGCGGTCGAGAAGTTTGCGGTCACGCTTAACGGGATGTACGAGATCGACACGCCCGCGAACCAGTGGTCCGTGATGTTGTAGTTAAAGCCCAAATTAAACACAGGGGCCCAGGAACGATCCGTGGAAACGCTGGTCGGACCACCATGCAGAAAGTCAGCTTGGAACTGGTTGTTGGTGATGGTGGCGTCGGAGAACCAGACGCGGGTCACGCCTACACCAACATACGGGCGGAGCTTGGCTTGCGGGCTCATGAAGTTCCACTTGAACAGCAATGCCGGGCTCCATTGGCGTACTGTCCCGAGGGTGCCGAACTGCGAAAGAACACCAGAGCCTTGCAGATCGAACTTCGGCGGAATGCCGAATTCGAATTCGGTGGCGATGTGGTCGGTAACGTTGTAGCCGAGGCTCAGGCCTAATGTGTCGGAGCTGTCAACGCTGGCGCTGGTGCCCGCTACGGGTCGGTTGACCGGGGTGCCCCCAGTGCTAAGGATTTCCAGCGGGTCGCTGCTGCTTTGAGGTGATAGATGGAACCAGCCCGTCGTTACGTAAAAGGATCCGGCCGTCTGTGCATGGGCCGCCGTCATACAGGCGAGCGCCGCCGCCCCCGTGATGGCCTGTTTTAATTTCATGTGTGCTCCTCCATAAAAGGCCCGCTTATTATGAAGAGAAGGTTTGAATCAGACCATATGCGCCCGCTAGAGCTTTCTCCCTAAGCACGGCGCTGCTTCTGGCTCAGCCGCGCCGCGCTTAAAGCGAACGTTGGTGCGGCTTTTCAGACCTTCGGGTAATTACTAACGCGACTAAACGGAATCCAGCATGGCACGCCTTGCACGTCTCTACGTTCCTGAACAGCCACAGCATGTGATCCTGCGCGGACTCGATCAGCAGCCCGCGTTTGTCGACGACCAGGACTACGAGCTATTTATCGATTGCCTGAAAGCCGCGTCGCGCGATCATCGCTTGGCCATCCATGCCTATGTGCTGATGCCCGGCGCGGTGCAATTGCTGGTGACGCCGAGCGATGAGGCGAGCTTGCCCAAAGCGATGCAGGCAGTCGGCCGACGCTACGTCGCTCACTTCAACCGGCGTTACGCGCGGCGCGGCACGCTTTGGGAAGGGCGCTACCGTGCGACCGTCATCGAAGGCGAGCGTTACTTTTTGCTTGCGAGCCGCGTGGTGGAAATGTGTCCCGTGCGGGCGCAGCTCGCCACGCTCCCCGAGGACTACCGTTGGTCGAGCTATCGGCATCACATCGGGCTCACGATCGACAGCCTCGTCACCGACCACCCGCTGTACTGGTCGCTCGGCAACACGCCATTCGAGCGGCAGCGCGCGTATAAGGAGCTCTGCGAGCAGCCGCTCGACGAGCGTGAAGCCAGCCAGTTGCAGCAGGCGACGTTGAAGGGCTGGGTGCTCGGCGGCGACTCGTATCGGGAGTGGGCGGCACGCGCGGCGAACCGGCGCGTCTCCCCGTTGCCGCGCGGCCGCCCGAGAAAGGTCCGCGAGACGCCGCATACGCAATAGGCGGCGCCCGCCTCACGAGTGCGAGGGCCCAAGCGGCCCGGCTCAGGAAACGGTATCCACGGATGCCGTTTCTTTTTGCTCGCTTTTGATGCAGCCCCATTAAATTGGGATGATGATGCACCAGTTCGATAATTGGTGTCTGACCATCATGTTTTATTTGCTATTCCTTTGATTCGTCGCGTATATTCCGATTTCCGGCGGTTCCCAGGCGCACAACGCAGGAAGCCCGATCGCCCCCGCGGCTGCACACCGGCAAAGCGAATGGCGGAACAACAAATGGTTTAACGGCCGCTTTAGGCCCCTCTCACACGGTGTCCCCATGAACGACCCCCTGCAACCGATGCACTCGGTCCCCGCCGCGCAAGGTCTGTACGACCCGCAAAACGAGCACGACGCCTGCGGCGTCGGCTTCGTCGCCCACATCAAGGGCAAGAAAAGCCACGACATCATTCAGCAAGGTCTGAAGATCCTCGAGAACCTCGACCACCGGGGCGCCGTCGGCGCCGATCCGCTGATGGGCGACGGCGCGGGCATCCTGATCCAGATCCCGGACGGCTTCTATCGCGAGGAAATGGCGCGTCAGGGCGTGACGCTGCCGCCCGCGGGCGAATACGGCGTCGGCATGATCTTTCTGCCGAAGGAGCACGCGTCGCGTCTCGCATGCGAGCAGGAACTCGAGCGCACGGTGAAGGCCGAAGGCCAGGTTGTGCTCGGCTGGCGCGACGTGCCGGTCGATCACGCGATGCCGATCTCGCCGACCGTGAAGGCGACCGAGCCGCTGATCCGCCAGATCT
>DATGHJ010000612.1:0-4762 GCA_035308085.1 Trinickia sp.
ATGCACACCGTAAAGGAGTTGGCCCTGTCTGCCGATATTGAGGGCGGGACTACGCAACTGGAGAAGCCGTGAACCATACGTTCCACAGGTCGACGATGAAGCGCATCGCTGCGCTCGCGATCATCGCCATCGTGTTGGCGGTGTCCAGCGCCCACGCGCGAACGCCATCGTCCGATGCTTGGGCACAGCCGAACGAATCCGATTTGACCTCACATCAGCACTACGTCAACAAATACGGTCAGGACGTGCACTCGCCGGCGAAGACGAAAAGCGGCGCTACGCCCGTCGGCGCATCGGCAAAATGCGCCGATGGCACGTACAGCTTCAGCCGACATCATTCAGGAACGTGTTCCCGGCACGGCGGAGTAGCGGAGTGGGAATGAATCGTTCGCGCGTCGGCGCGTGCCGCATTGTGCCGACCGACCCAATTCCGTGTCAGAAAGCGATCCGGCCGAAAACGGCGATGCAGTTATATCCATCCTTTGCTGCAGGCGGGATGTAGACCACCTCAAGCGAGACGCGTCGGTAGGTAAGCCCGAAACTCGGCAGCGCGCCGGGCCCATGCCAGCCGGAGCCGTTCAGATAGCCCGCGCGCAGGCTCACGAGGGCCGATAGATGGTCGGTGAGTGGAACGGAATACTGATAGCCGCCGTAGAGCGCGTACGCCTGCTGTCGGAACGTGTCACGGTAGGTCGGGCCTCTCTGTTTTCCGTTTCTCGGCCAAGCCATGAAAAAGGGCAGCCGAAGCTGCCCTGAAGCGTAACGCTCGATATCGGCGGCGCGTTTATTGCGCCTGCGCAGCGTTCAGATCGAGCGCGTTCGTCAAGTCACCCATCGGCTTTTCGCCGTTTGCGGCCAGCGCCTTGTCCCGCGTCACCAATCCCGGCAGTTCCGGCAGCGCGAAGCGCCGCGTGATGAAGCGCAGAATCGACGTCGTGTCGTACTGCGTGTGATCCACATAGCCCTTCTTCGCGAACGGCGAGATCACGAGCGCCGGCACGCGCGAGCCCGGTCCCCAGCGGTCGGCTTTCGGCGGCGCGACGTGGTCCCAGAAGCCGCCGTTCTCGTCGTAGGTCACGATCACGACCATGTTGCTCCACTGCGGGCTCTTTTCGAGGTGCGCGATCAGATCGGCGATGTGCCGGTCGCCCGAGGCCACGTCGGTATAGCCCGCATGCTCGTTGAGGTTGCCCTGCGGCTTGTAGAAGGTGACCTGCGGCAGCGTGCCCGAGTCGATCGCCTTGATGAATTCCGTGCCGTCGAGGCCGCCGTCGCGCAAATGCTGCGCGCGGTTCGGCGTGCCCGGCGCCAGATCGGCGAAGTAGTTGAGCGGTTGATGGTGCGGCTGGAAGTTCGGCGCCGTCAGGTTCTTGCCGTAGATCACGCCCGCCTGACCGCCCTCGCCCGCCGACAGCGCCTCGCCCCATGCGCCGCCGTACCAGGCCCACGACACATGCGCGTCGTTCAGCAGATCGCCGATGTGCGTTTGCGTCTGCGGCGGCAGCGTCGTCGGAATTTTCGGATCCGCGAATGCGGTGTCGCCGCCCGCCGCCGGCTTGTTGCCGCTCGGCTGATACGGCGGCTGCATCGTGTTGACCGCGTAGAAGTCGGGTGTCAGGTTGCCCGAGTTCACGAACTTGGGCGGGCCGCTCAACGCCGAGACCGGCGCGTTGTGCGCGACTTTCAGCGTGACGCCGTCCGCCTCGACCGCCGAGATCGAGCCGGACGCGACACTCTTGTCCGCATTCGGATAGATCGGCGTGCACGCGCACACGAGCCACTGATGGTTCAGGAACGAGCCGCCGAACGCGCCCATGAAGAAATTGTCCGCGAGCGTGTACTGCTGCGCGACCTTCCACAGCGGCAGGGTCGCTTCGTTCATCGAGTAGTGGCCCATCACGAGACCGCCGGAATCAGCCCAGGCGGCGAACTTGTCGTTCTTGCCGCCGTCGATCTGCATCTGGTTCTCGTAGAAGCGGTGCCACAGGTCGCGCGTCGTCGTGGAGAGCGGCGTATTGAAGCCGTTCGGGTCGTTGATCGCGAACGGGGCGTTCGGCAGGTTGACCGTCATCGCCTGCGTCACGACCGGCGTCACGCCCGTTTGCGTGAGACCGTTCCAGACCGGCGGCAGCGTCGGCAGCACGGTGCCGTTGCGATCGAGCTGCCGTGCGCTGGCGGGCGTCACGTTTTGCAAGCCGTCCGCGCCGGGAAAGTGTCCATAGAGATTGTCGAAGCTGCGGTTTTCGGCGTAAATGACGACCACCGTCTTGACGTCCGTCAAGCTCGGCTTCGTGACGTTCGCGCTCGTGCAACCGGCGAAGGCGGCCGCGGCCGCGAGCGCCAAGAGCGCCGCGCCAATCCGTTTGTTGTTCATGCGTGATCTCTCTCTTCACGTGGAGCCGGACGGCGCGAACCGCCTGCCGGCAAATGGTGAAAGTGTCGCAACGTGATTTGACAGAATCATGCAAGCGAAAGCAATACTGGCGCGCGTGTTGCGGCGGGCCGTCACGGCGGCGCGCGGGCCGCGCACGTGTCCTATGCTTGGCCGGTTTCGCAAAGCGGGTCGTGCCGATATGTCGCAGCGTTTTCCGAGGAGTGTCGAAGTGCCCGAGGTTTGGCAGCGGTGGTCGCGGTGGCGGGGACATGTGCCTTCGGGTGCGGCGGCGCGGGTGGCGGGGCCGTGGATGGCGCTCGTACTGTCGCTCGGGCTTGCGGCGTGCGATGCGCGCGGGCCGGGCATCCATGCGGAAGGCGGAATTGCCATGCCGATGGCCGCGACGCAGGGCGTCGCGCGCAGCGACACAAGCGGGGCGACTGGCAAGGCGGCGATCCGGCTCGTCAGCACGGACACCGGCGGCCCGCAGACGCGTGCGCAAGTCTACGAAGCCGTGCGCCGGAAGACCGCGCTCGGCAAGCAGCTGTTCTTCGATCCCGCTCTCTCCGGCTCGGGCAAGCTCGCGTGCGCGACCTGCCACAGCCCCGCGCACGCATTCGGGCCGCCAAATGCGCTCGACGTGCAGCTCGGCGGCAGCGATATGCGTCAGCCGGGTTTGCGCGCGGTGCCGACGCTCAAATATCTGCAATCGGTGCCGGCCTTCACCGCGCACTTCCACGACTCGGACGACGAGGGCGACGAAAGCATCGACAACGGACCGACCGGCGGCCTCACGTGGGACGGCCGCGTCGATAGCGGCGCGCAACAGGCGCGCATCCCGCTGACCTCGCCGTTCGAGATGAACAGCTCGCCCGCGCGCGTGGCGGCCGCCGTACGCGCGGCGCCCTATGCCGATGCGTTTCGCGCGACGTTCGGTTCGCACGTGTTCGACGACGACGACGCGACCTTCGACGCCGTGCTCGAAGCACTCGGCATCTTCGAGCAAACGCCGGCCACGTTCTACCCCTACACGAGCAAATACGACGCGTATCTCGCGGGCCGCGCGACGCTTACGCCGGCCGAGCTGCGCGGGCTACAGCTCTTCAACGACGAGCGCAAAGGCAACTGCGCGAGCTGCCACTTGAGCGAGCCCGCGAGAGACGGCTCGCCGCCGCAGTTCAGCGATTTCGGCCTGATCGCAATCGGCGTGCCGCGCAACCGCGCGCTCAAGGTGAACCAAGACCCGCACTTCTTCGACCTCGGCGCGTGCGGCCCCGAACGCACCGACCTCAAGGGCCAGGACGAATACTGCGGCCTCTTCAGAACGCCGACGCTGCGCAACGTCGCGCTCAAGAAGACGTTCTTCCACAACGGCATCTACCACTCGCTCGAAGAGGTGATGCGCTTTTACGCCGAGCGCGATACGAACCCGGAGAAGTTCTATCCGTTCGTCAAAGGCAAGGTCCGCAAGTTCGACGACTTGCCCAAGCGTTACTGGGCCAATCTGAACACCGATCCGCCGTTCGATCGCAAGCCCGGCGACAAGCCGGCCCTGAACGAAGCCGAGATCAAGGACATCATCGCTTTCCTCCGCACGCTGACCGACGGCTACGAACCTGATGCGGCACGCGCACGGCAAGGTGCGCCGGCCGACGTCAGGCGCGCCGACGAGCACGCGCCGCGCCTGACGTCGGCCGGCGCGCCATAGCGAGCGTGCTATTCTCTCGACCGTCTTTCATGGCCAAGCGACACGACGTCGCAACGGTCGATCCAAGCAGAAACATTCCATGTCGATGCGAACTTCATCCTTGTTGCACGCGATCACCGGCGGCTTGCTGCTTGCGGGCGCGGTTGCGGCGCATGCTTCGAACTACGGCTTCCTGTCCGATACGCCGATGAGCTCCATGCACCGGCGCGATATCGATTCGCTGCTGAAGGCGGCCAACACGGCGCTCGACACGAAGCGCGACGGCGAGACGGCCGTGTGGACCAACGAGGGCACGGGCAACAGCGTCAAGCTGGACGCGACGATGACGATCAGCCAGACGACGAAGGACGGCGAGCGCACCTGCCGCCGCATGACGGCCACGCTGAACGCGAAGGGGCAGTCGATGACGCTGCGTCCGCAATACTGCAAGACCGGCAACGGCGCATGGCAATTCCAGAAGCCGAAGTGACGGCGGCGGCGACGTCGGGCGCCCGCGCTGCGGTGCGCGGCACGCAAACGCCGTGGTGGCGATCTTGGCAAATTCAGCGGTGGGAATGCCGATGATCGAGCGCGTGACTTCCTGCGGGGTCGTGTTGCTCGACCATGAAGGGCGCGTGCTGCTGGCGCACGCAACCGACACGACCCATTGGGACATCCCCAAAGGCCACGGCGAGGAGGGC
>DATGHJ010000613.1:0-3106 GCA_035308085.1 Trinickia sp.
CATCGCGGCGGCCTCCGTCGAACAGCGTGCCCGCGAGTTGCGAACCGAGCGACCAGAACAAGCTTGGCGCGGTGAGCCACGGCGCGAAGAAGGTGCTTTCGAGCCCGGCCGATGCCGACAGTGTCAGATCCGGGTAAAACGCCGCATGCGCTTCGCCGATCTGCGCGTTGGCCGCTGCGACTCGCCGCTCAGCGGCGGCGATGTCGGGGCGCCGTTCAAGCAATTGTGATGGCAGTCCGGGGGGAATCTGCGGCAGCGTGACCGCGGCAGTGCTCGGCGGCAGCGTGAACGTTGATGCCGGCACGCCGATCAGCGTCGCGATCGCGTGTTGCAGTTTCGCGCGCTCGACGTCGATATCGGTGTCCTGCGTGCGAGTGCTTTCCAGCTGCGTCTTCGCTTCATCGACCGCCGACGCATCGATCCCGCCCGCCGCGAATTGCTGCTGCACGATCTTGAGCGACGCCGCGTAGGCGGCGACGGTATCGTCGAGCAGCTTCTTCTGGATGTCGAGCGAGCGCAGGTCGAAGTAGTCGGTCGCGAGGTCGCTCGACATCGAAAGGCGCACGGATTGCAGGTCCGCCTCGCTTGCTTGCGCGGTGTCGCGCGCGTTGACGGTCGCGTCCTTGACGCGCCCGAACAGATCCGGCTCCCAGCTTGCGCCGACACCCACGTCGTAGTCGGGCACGGTCTGGCCCGCGAGCGAATGCCCGAGCACGTTCTGTGAAAGTCGCGTGCGCGATTGGGCGATGCCGGCCGTTACGGTCGGCGAGTAGCCGGCGCGCTGATAGTCGACCATCGCGCGCGCGGCCTGCAGTTGCGCGACGGCTTTCTGAACCGACTGGTTCGAGACATCGATTTGCGCCTCGAGGCGGTTCAGTTCCGGATCGTCGAACAGCGTCCACCACGGGCCGCGCGGCTTGGCGTCGCCAGGCGCGGCAACGGACCAGCCCGCCGAGCCTTGCGGCGCGCTCGCGTAATGAGCGGGCACGGCGACCTCGGGCTTCGTGTAGGGCGGCAGCGTCGAGCAAGCAGTCAAGGCGCAGACGAGGCCGATGACAGCCGTCGTGCGGGCGAGGGGGGCGGACAGGATAAGCATCGAGGTTCTCCTTCGCATGGCGCTCAGCCTTGCTTGCCCGCAGCCGCAGGCTCGGCCGCCGGCGTCGTTGCAATGCGCACCGCCTCGCCGTCGACGATCGCGTCGCCCGGATTGTCGACGACGCGATCGCCTTCGGCCACTCCCGTCGCGACTTCGACGTAGGTGCCGAAGTCGCGGCCGATCGTGACTTGCTTCAGCCGCACTTTGCCGTCGCTGCCGACGACCGCCACCGTCACGCCGTCGGGCCGGAACAGCAGCGCGCTGACGGGCAGGTCGAGCGCGGGATGGGGCGTTTGCAGCGCAAGATGCGCCTGCGCGTAGGCGCCGGGCATCAGAGCGCCGTCGCGGTTGTCGACATCGATCTCGACGCGCAGCGTCCGGCTCACAGGATCGATCGCGTCGGTGCTGCGCGCGACCGTGGCCGGGAATTTGCGGCCCGGGTATTGCTGGGTCGTCAGATAGACCTGAGTGCCGGACGTGACATAGGCCGCGTCGTCCTGCGGCACGTTCACGAAGATCCGCAGCTTGTCGGTCTGCTCGATATGGAAGAGTTCGCCCGGATTGCCCGCGAGGCCCGGCGAGCCGCCCGCGGTGACGAGCGAGCCGACGTCGACGTTGCGCGTCGTGATGACGCCGTCAAACGGCGCGCTCACCTTCTCGTACGACACCAGCTCGGTCAGCCGCGCGACGTTCGCCTGCGCGGCTTCGAGCGCGGCTTGCTTCGCCTGCATGTCGCTCGTCTTGGTCTCGGCGTCCTGCTGCGAGACGGACTGCGTTTGCAGCATCGTCTGCCAGCGCTTCGCGGTGCTCGCCGCGTAGCCGTAGTTCGCTTGCGCGGCGGCTTCGTCCGCGCGCGCCTGCTTGAGTTGCGCGTCGAGCTCGGGCGTTTCGATGTCGGCGAGCGTCTGGCCGGTTTTCACCTTCGCGCCGATATCCGTGTACCAGTGCTGGATATAGCCGCTCGTGCGCGCGTAGATGGAGGCGTCGGCGTAAGGCGTCACTGCGCCCGGCAGCAGCAATTCCTGAGAAGCGGGCGCGCGGCGAGGCGCGACGACCTGAACCATCGGCTGGCGCTGGGCGTCGACCTGTTGCGTGAGCGCGGTGCTCGCCGACAGGCGCGGCACGATGCCGATGGCGAGCAATGCGGCGGCCACGCCGGCGAGGGCGATGGGCAGCATCAATCGGCGGCGGCGCGATTGGGTAGCGGGTGTCGACTCATCAACGCTCGCGCGAGCGACGGGCACCAGTTCGGTCGATGCGGGCGTGTCGCGATCGTTCGACGGCAGGTTGGGCGTAGTCATGGCGATTCCAATTCCTTCCAGGCTTTCGAGTTATTGAGCGTGTTCGCTGGCGGCCTCGGCGGCGGCCTTGCGTGCGAGGGATTCGCGGCTTTCACGACGCTTGGCGAGCCACGTGTGCACGAGGCCGAACACCACCGGTACGAACAGCAGCGTGGAGACCGTGCCGAGCGCGAGCCCGCCGATCACCGCGCGGCCGAGCGGCGCGTTCTGCTGGCCGCCGTCGCCGAGGCCGAGCGCCATCGGCAGCATGCCGATCAGCATGGCGAGCGCGGTCATCAGGACCGGACGGAAGCGGCTGAACCCCGCCTCGAGCGCGGCGACGAGCGGCTCGACGCCGTTGCTCAGCATCTCGCGCGCAGTGTTGATGACGAGGATGCTGTTGGCCGTCGCGATGCCGATGCACAGGATCGTTCCCGTGAGCGCGGGCACGGAGAGCGTCGTGTGCGTCGAGAACAGCATCCAGGCGATACCCGCGAGCGAGCCGGGCAGGCCGCAGATGATGATGAGCGGATCGATCCACGACTGGAAATTCACGACCATCAGCAGGTAGACGAGCGCGATCGCGAACACGAGCCCGGCGCCGAGCCCTTCGAACGATTGATTCATCGATTGCACTTGGCCGCGGATCACGATCGACGAGCCCGGCGGCAACTGCGCTTTCGCTTCGTCGACGAGCTTCGTCACGTCCGTTGCAACACTGCCGAGATCG
>DATGHJ010000614.1:0-3099 GCA_035308085.1 Trinickia sp.
TACCGCTTGCGCGCACGGTGTTTGAGCGCGTTTGGGGGTGAGCTGAACCGGCGGGCGTCAAGGTTTATAGCGCCAGGTGTCGAGGTTTTCCCCGCTTGTGCGAGCTTGCTGCATGGACGCGTTCGATCGATGGAACGCCGCGAAACTAGCGCGCCTGATACCCCACGCGATACACGCGCCCCGTCTGCGCGCCTTCCACGCTGCGGCAATACGCAAGCGCCGCACGCTGCGCCGTGACGGGCTCGAAGCCGCGAAAATACGGCCCGTAAATGCTCATCGATTCTTCGAGCACGGTGGGGCTCACCGTGTTGATCCGAATTCCACGCGGCAACTCGATCGCCGCGCCGCGCACGAATCCTTCGATTGCGAAATTGACGGTCGTCGCATTGACGCCTTCACGTATCGGCTCGTCGGCCAGAATGCCGCTCGTCAACGTGAACGAGCCGCCATCGCTCACGTGATGCTGCGCGGCGAGCACGACGTTCACTTGCCCCATGAGCTTGTCGCGCAGGCCGATCCAGAACTGATCGGCCGTCATCTCGTGAAACGAGCCGAAGTGCGTTTTACCGATGGCCGTCACCACGGCGTCCACTTTGCCGATCTCGTGAAAAAGCCGCTCGACGCTCGGCAGATTCGTCACGTCGACGTGATGATCGCCGTGCGTCGCGCCGACTTCGATCACTTGATGACGGGTCTTGAGTTCGGCCGCAACGGCACGCCCGAGCGTGCCGCTGGCGCCGATGACGACGATCTTCATAAGCGACTCCTCGAACACTCGGCTCAAAGCGGCTTCGTGGGGCGAATCTCGAAGATTCGCGTGGCGCGCGTGTGCTGCAACTCCCATTCCCAATCGATAGCGTTTATCGAGCGGCGCATCTTGCCGTGCATCTGCAGGTAAGGGATTTGGGTGAGCTGTACGCCCCTGTCCACGACGTCGTAGCCGGGCTTGAGCGCAAGCAGCACCTTGCTGCAGCCGACACGGCTGTCGAATCCGGCCAACCCGTCGCTGGCTTCCGGCACATTGTTGTCGAGCGTCGCCTCGCTGCACGTCAGCTCGTCCGGCGAAATCGGTTCGCCATTCGCGAGCCGCGCGGCTTCGCGATACTTGCCGTCGGTGTCGACGGTGCTGTCGAACGTTGCGTCGTTGCCCATATCGACGCTGTGCGGACGCCGGCTCGTCAGACCCTGAGGTCCAGGTTGATAAACAGGTTCATCGGTCGCGCGATCGGCTTCGCGCACGACCATCGGGTTGTCGATTGTCGCGTTCATGACGATCCCCATAAAGAAGCAATCAATGAAAGCGCTGCAAAAGCCGTTCCGCCGCTCAGGCATGAGGGTCGCGCACTGGAACCGTAAAGAAGGGTTAGCGTCCGATTTTTTTTCGTAGAACACGCACTTTGTACAGAGTATGATCCTTTCCTCAGAGCTTGCACGCCATCATTGCCTGTTCGTCATGCGTGCCGTTCAAACTTGCGGCGAGCTCACCCATTGTGCGTAAAACTCGAATAAACCAGGCAGGGCACTCAGGGCAGGTGACTCATGCATTTCGATGCTGCATTCACACATCGCGGGTACTTGTTGAACTGCGCGCCGGCGCGCTCGGGCGACGGCACCTACCAGCCGTATGTCGTGATCTCCCGTTCGAGCGACGGGGAGCTCGTTGCCAATCGTTTCTTTCCGAATGAGCTGCGCTTTACCGATGAAGCTTCCGCGATTGCGCACGCACGCGATTGGGCCGTGCGTTGGATCGACGCGAGCAGCGTGACGATCTGATTGCCTCGACATCGGGATGGCGCGCGCAACACGCGTCGTCCCCGAGCTTGACAGGGCGTCCGTTGCCGCCTTGCGCGAAGGCGCCGAAAAAGCGGTAATCTTTGCGGACCCTTCACTCAATAGCCGATATCAACGGCTGCCGCATCATCATGTCGAATTCGCAGTCCCACAACTGGGGTCTTGAGCACATCGTCGCCGAGCTGCGCGCTTCGCGCGAGCAACTGCATCGCACGCGCCATCCGCGCGGCATTCGCGAGTTGCCGTCGCGCGATGCGATCTGCGGGATCGTCACCGGCCTGCGCGCCGCGCTGTTCCCTACGCATTACGGCGCGCCCGATCTGACCGACGAAAGCGTCGACTACTACGTCGGCACCACGCTCGAAAGCACGCTACGGCTGCTCGCCGAACAGATCCGGCGCGCGCTGCGGTTTCTTCCCGAGCACGCCGATACGCCCAACGATGACCTGAAGACGAAGGCATACGCGATCGCGCGCGATTTCGGTGCGCAGTTGCCGCAGATTCGCGCGCTGCTCGTGAGCGACATCCAGGCCGCGTATGCGGGCGATCCGGCCGCGCAGCACATCACCGAAATCCTGCTGTGCTATCCCGGCGTGTTGGCGATGATGCATCACCGGCTCGCGCACGCGTTGAATCGGCTCGGCGTGCCGTTGCTCGCGCGTTTCATCAACGAGATCGCGCACTCGGCGACCGGCATCGACATCCACCCCGGCGCGCAGATCGGCCCGAGCTTTTTCATCGACCATGGCACGGGTGTCGTGATCGGCGAGACGGCGATCATTGGCGAGCGCGTGCGGCTCTATCAGGCGGTGACACTCGGCGCGAAAAGTTTTCCGGCCGACGGCGACGGTGCGCTCGTCAAGGGCAATGCGCGGCATCCGGTGGTCGAAGACGATGTCGTGATCTACGCGGGCGCGACGATCCTCGGGCGCGTGACAATCGGACGGGGCTCGGTGATCGGCGGCAACGTCTGGCTCACGCATAGCGTGCCGCCGGGCAGCAGCGTGTCGCAAGGCAAGATCCGCGAAGGCGATCGCCGCGACGAAGCGAAGTCTTGACTCCCGACTGACGCCGGATTTCCCGTCCGCACTCTGGCCGCGATCGAACCTCTGCGTTTCCGATTTGCGGCCGCTTTCGCCCTCCACACCCGTCAGCCGCGCGCCCGCGCACCGCGCGATGGCGCACGTCCTTACCCGCCCTTTCCCTGCCGCTTCGCCCGCCGGCGCGCCACGTAAGATCCGAATGCCTCAATAGACAGGTCTGTAAGATTTGAAATATTGTTGTAGCCTGAACGTAAAAACATTACCA
>DATGHJ010000615.1:0-5925 GCA_035308085.1 Trinickia sp.
GAGCCGCCACCGTCGCCGATCGAAGACACGGACACCGACGGAATATGAATCTGGAAGTCGCCGATATATTCACCGGTCGCGTACTGCGGCTCGCCGTCGACGATCAGCGCGACGTCGGCCGTGGTGCCGCCGATGTCGAGGCTCATGCAGTGCTTCAAGCCGCAGAGCTGCGCGACGTAAGCCGCGCCGATCACGCCCGACGCCGTGCCCGAGAGGATCATCTGCACGCAGTTGGTCTTGCCTGCCTCGGCGCTCATCACGCCGCCGTTCGACTTCGTGACTTTCATGTCGGCAGCGATGCCCGTCTCGCGCAACGCGCGCTGCAGCGACGACAGATAGTGCGCGACCCTCGGCTGCACATAGCCGCCGATCACGGCAGTCGACGTGCGCTCGTATTCGCGGATGATCGGCCACACGTCGCTCGAGCACGACACGAAAAGCCCCGGCATCTCGCGCTCGAGAATCGCCTTCACTTCATGCTCGTGCGCCGGATTGCGATACGAATGCAGCAGCGAGACGACCACGCCTTCGCATCCGGCGCGGCGCAATCCGGCGAGCGCCGCGAGCACGCTCGCCTCGTCGAGCGGCGTTTGCTCCGTACCGTCCGCCGCCAAACGCCCAACAATGCCGAACACGCGCTCGCGCGGCACGAGCGGCGCGGGACGCTTCGAAAACAGGTTGTACATGTCCGGCCCTTTGAGGCGCGCGATGTCGAGCACATCCTCGAAGTGGCGCGTCGTGATGAGGCCGAGACGCAAGCCCTTGCGCTGCACGACCGAATTCACGCCGACCGTCGTGCCGTGCGTGAAATAGGCGACGTCATGAGGATCGATTCCGTAGCGCTCGGCCAAGCCCTCCATGCCGCGCAGCACTTCGGCGCCCGGGCTGTCGGGCCGCGAGAACACCTTGAGCGTTTTCAGCTCGCCTGTCTGGTCGTTTAGTACAGCGAAATCGGCAAACGAGCCGCCGATGTCCACGCCGATTCTCATGCCCATGCAGGTTTCCTTGTTCGCGGCTTGTTTGATTGCGCGGCCGTGCATTGGCGCTTGCGAAGAAGCACCGATGCACGGCTCGACGTCACACCACCGTACGTTCGTGCGCCACCGGCACCTGCTGCAGTGTCACGAGATCGGTCTCCGAGCGATGGCACAGCACTTCGGCACCGTTCGACAACTGCCGCTTCGCGGGCGCCGTCGTATTGCAGAGACCATCGATACGCAGCGGGCAGCGGCCGAGGAACGTGCAAAGCTCCGCATGGTCCGCCTTGCTGCCGATCGGCGGCAGCTCGCCGTGGCAGCGCTCGGTCGCCTCGTCGAGCCAGCCCGTGCGCAGCTCCGGCGCCGACGAGATCAGCAAGTCCGCGTACGGATGGAACGGCGGCGAACACAGCGCCGCGCGGTCGCCCGCCTCGACGCGATGGCCCGCGTACAGCACGACGATGTCGTCGCTGATCGCGCGCATCTTGCCGATGTCATGCGTGATGAAGAGGTACGACACGCCGAGCTTGTTCTGCAGATCGGCGAGCAGATCGAGAATTGCCGCGCCGACGACCGTATCGAGCGCCGAGGTCACCTCGTCGCAAAGAATCAAGTCGGGCTCGGCGGCAAGCGCACGCGCGAGATTGACCCGCTGCTTCTGCCCGCCCGACAGCTCGCCCGACTTGCGTGCCGCCAACGCCGCCGGAAGCCGCACGAGATCGAGCAGCTCGGCCACGCGGCGCCGCGCCTTCTCGCCCTTCATGCCGTGATAGAACGCGAGCGGCCGCGACAGGATCTGCTCGACCGTATGCACCGGGTTCAGCGCGGTGTCGGCGTTCTGGAACACGATCTGGATGCGCCGGAATTGCTCTTTCGTGCGTTGTTCGAGCCGAGCCGGCAGCCGTTCGCCATCGAGCAGCAACTGGCCGCCCGCCACGGGCACGAGCCCCGCGATCACCTTCGCGAGCGTCGTCTTGCCGGAGCCGGATTCGCCGATCACGCCGACCGTCTTGCCGCGCGGAATCACGAGATCGACGTCGTCCAAAATGCGCGCGGCAGGCAGCCCCTTCGCGTCGGTCTTGCCGTAGCCGGCAACCAAGCGCTTCACCTCGAGCAGCGGGCGTTCCTTTGCAGCCGCACGCGCCGCGGCAGGTTCCGCTTGTCCGCGCGCGCCGCGCACGACCGGCGTCACCGCGGCAATCAGGCTTTGCGTGTACGGATGCTCGGGCGCATTGAGTATCTGCCCCGTGCTGCCGACTTCGCGAATCTCGCCGTCGCTCAACACGACGATGCGGTCGGCCATTTGCGCGACCACGGCCAGATCGTGCGACACGTAGACCGCCGTCGTGCCCAGCTCCTTCACGACGCGCTTGAACGCCTGCAGCACGTCGATCTGCGTGGTGACGTCGAGCGCGGTCGTCGGCTCGTCGAGAATCACGAGTTCCGGATCGGTGATCAGCGCCATCGCGGCCAACAAGCGCTGCAACTGACCGCCCGATACCTGGTGCGGATAGCGCTTGCCGATCTTCTCCGGCTCCGGCAGCGCGAGCGCGCGGAACAGCTCGACGGCCTTCGCCTGCGCGGCGGCCTTCGTCATCGTGCCGTGAATCAGCGCGCTTTCGATCACCTGATCCATGATCGAGCGCGCCGGGTTGAACGCCGCCGCCGCGCTCTGCGCGATGTAAGCCACTTTGCGGCCCCGCAGCGAAGCGAGCTGAGCAGGTGAAAGCGAACGCACATCGCTATCGCCGACGCGGATCGATCCGCCCGCGATGCGGCAGCCGCGTCGCGCATGGCCCATGAGCGAGAGCGCGATCGTCGTCTTGCCCGAGCCCGATTCGCCGATCAGCGCGAGCACTTCGCCGCGCGCGACGGTGAAATCGATGTCGTGAACGATCGTCGTTTCGGGGCGGCCTTCACTGCTGCCGACCACGCGCAAGCCGCGCACTTCGACGAGGTTGCTGAGGTTTGCGTTCATCTCAAACCTCCACGACGCGACGCACGCGCAGACGCTTCCCGCCGCGCAAACCGTCGATCAGCAGATTCACGCCGACCGTCAAAATCGCGATCGCGATGGCCGGCATCAGCACGACGGGCGCGCCATCGCCGAGCCCCGCGATGTTCTCGCGCACGAGCGAGCCGAGGTCCGCAAAGGGCGGCTGCACGCCGAGGCCGAGGAAGCTCAGGCTGGAAAGCAGCAGCACGACGAACACGAAGCGCAGGCCGAGATCGGCGAGCATCGGATGCAGCATGTTCGGCAGGATCTCGACGCAGCAGATATAGATCGCGTTTTCGCCGCGCACCTTCGCGACCTGCACGTATTCGAGCTGGCTGATGTTCACGGCAAGCGAGCGCGCGATGCGATACGCACCGGGCGTATAGCTGATGCCGGCGGTCAGCACCAGCAGCATCAGCGACGAGCCGAACGCGGCCACGATCATCAGCGCGAACATCTTGGTCGGAATCGAGCTCACGGCGTCGAGCACGCGGCTCATCGTTTCGTCGACGGCTTTGCCGGCCACCGCGGCCAACAAGCCGAGGCCCGTGCCGACAGTCGCAGCGAACAGCGCCGCGGCGAGCGCGAGCAGCACCGTCAGGCGCGTGCCGTACATGATGCGGCTCAACATGTCGCGGCCGAGATAGTCGGAGCCGAGCGGCAGCTTCGCGGAGAACGGCGCGAACACGTCGGCCGTGACGATCTCGCCGACCGCGTGCGGTGCGAGCCAAGGTCCGAACGCCGCGACGAACAACGCGGCCAAGACCATCGCAAAACCGATCCAGCCGCTCACCGAAAGCGACGGCGCGCGGCGCCGCGCGCGCTTCGCGAGCGGCGCCGGTTCGCTGCCGCCGCCGGCGGGCGAGGGAGACGAGGGCATCGGCGAATCAGGGTATGGCATGGCAGAACTCCTTCGCAATGCCGCGTCGGGGCGGACCCACGAGTTCGGGTCGGCTGCGGATGAACGGTGGTATTTCATGTCCGCAGCCTCGGGTTGGAGAGGATCGCGCACAGGTCGGCGAGCAGCACGAGGATCAGATAACCGAGGCAGAACAGCAGCGTGCACGCCTGCACGAGCGGCAGATCCCGGTTGCTGACCGCGTCGACCATGAGCCGCGCGAGCCCCGGATAGTTGTAGATCGTCTCGACGATGATCACGCCGCCGAGCAGATACGACAGGGAGAGCGCCACGGCGTTCGCGATCGGGCCGATCGCGTTCGGCAGGGCATGCAGCAGCACGACGCGCGCGGGGCTCGCACCCTTGAGCACCGCCATCTCCACATACGACGAACCGAGCTGCTCGATCACGGCCGCGCGCGTCATGCGCGCCATCTGCGCGACGATCACGCAGCACAGCGTGATCACCGGCATCGCATAGGCGCGCATGAAGTGATCGAAGCTGTCGATCTCGCCGCCGTACGACAGCGCCGAAAGCCAGTGCAGCTTCACCGCGAAAATGAGCACCGCGAAGGTGGCGATCAGAAACTCAGGCGTCGCCACCAGCGACAACGTCCCGAGGCTCACGATCCGATCGAGCACCGAGCCGCGCTTGACCGCCGCCAGAATGCCGAGCGAGATCGCGATCGGCACCGACACGAGCGTCGTGATCGCCGCGAGCGACAGCGACTTCGGCAAGCGCCCGGCAATCAAGTCGCTCACCGGCATGTCGTTCGACAGCGACTGCCCGAAGTTGCCGTGCGCGAGGCCGATGAGCCAGTGCACGAAACGCAGGTAGGCGGGCTGGTCGAGGCCGAACTGCAGGCGCAGCGCGGCGAGCGTTTCCGGCGTCGCGGCCTGGCCGAGCGCCTGTTGCGCGGCGTCGCCGGGCAGCAGGTTGGTGATCGTGAAGATGATCATCGACACGATCAACAACGTCAGCAGCGTGAGCAAGAAACGCCGCGCGATCAGCGCGACTATCATCGAATTCATGATGCCTCCCGTCCCCCAAGGGGACTTCCTTCGGGCGCCGGTCTAAGACCTGAAAATCACGCTTCCCACCAGACGTGCTCGGCAAACGAGAAGCCCATCATGCCGCCGGTCGGAATCGAACCGAGGCCCTTCAGATGCTTGTCGTAGCCGTCGAGCAGGCTGATGAAGGCCGGAATGCCGATGCCGCCCTCGTTGCTGACGATCACCTGCATGTCCGCATACATCTTCTTGCGCTTGGCGTCGTCGGTTTCGGCGCGCGCGGCGACGAGCAGCTGATCGAACTGCGGGTTCTTCCAGCCCGACTCGTTCCACGGCGCGTCGGATTTGAAGAACTGCGTGAACAGCACGTCGGCGCTCGGACGCGGGTTGATGCTGCCGAAGCCGAGCGGATGCTTCATCCAGTGGTTCGACCAGTAGCCGTCGGGCGGCACGCGGTTGACCTGGATGTTCGCGCCGATCTTCTGGCCCGAGAGCTGCAGCATCTCGGCCATTTCGATCGAGCCGTTGGCATCCGACGTCGCGTAGATCGGCGGCAGCGCGCTGCCGAGCGCGCCCGCCTTGTTCAGCAGGAACTTCGCCTTGTCGGGATCGTACGGACGCTGCGGCAAGCCCGCGAAGTAGTAGCGGTGTCCCGGGGGAATCGGCTGGTCGTTGCCGATCACCGCGAAGCCGCGGAACACAGCCGAGCGGATCTGCTCGCGATCGAACAGATACTTCATGCCCATCACGAAGTCCGGGTTGCCGGTGAGCGCGTTGTCGCGGCGCATGATGAGGTCGGTGTAGAGGCCCGACTTGGTTTCCTGGATCGCGTAGCCCGGCGTCGAGTTCACGCGCTGCGTCGCGCGTGGATCGACCGCGCTGATCAGGTGCACGTCGCCCGAGAGCAGTGCGTTCACACGCGCGGCGTCGTCGCCGATGCCGATCAGCTCGACCTGGTCGAGATACGGCTTACCCGGGCGCCAGTAGTTGTCGTTGCGCACGCCGATCGTCGTCACGCCCGGCTTGAACGTCTTGAGCTTGTAT
>DATGHJ010000616.1:0-10445 GCA_035308085.1 Trinickia sp.
GTATCTTAAAAATTGAGGGTAAACACGTGCTCGCGCTCTCTACGCTTCCCCCCGCGAGATTCTCACGATAACGGCTCCCGCCAACCTAAAAGCATTACCTCTCGCGTAATCGACCCGCGGCGCTCCATCGCCGATTCTTCATCCCAAGCGAACGGCGATCGACGCGATTCGATCGCCTCGCGAACCTCCCAGTGACCCACCGAATGGAGTCTGCGATGAACCCACATATCGAACTGATCGACCGCTACTTCGAAGCCTGGAACGAACCCGACGCCGCGCATCGCCGCGAGCTGATCGCTTCGACCTGGGCCGCCGATGCGTCCTACGCCGATCCCCTCTTGTCCGGAAACGGCCACGACGGCATCGACGCGATGATCGGCACCGTGCACGAGCGCTTTCCGCGCCACACGTTCCGCCGCACGACGGACGTCGACGGCTTCGGCAACCGCCTGCGCTTTTCGTGGGAGCTGCGAACGCCCGACGGCGACGCGATCGTCAAGGGCTCGGACTTCGGCGTCGTCGACGCGTCGGGGCGGCTTGCTGCCGTCAGCGGTTTTCTCGATGCCGCGCCCGGCATCGCGTGAGCCGAAAACTCATCACCGATAGATAAGGAGAACGCGATCATGGCCGGCCCCGTTGCCTTCTTCCACAGGCGCGCGATGCGTTGGCTCGATGCACTGTCGAGCGCGATCGCCGGATTTGCGCTGCTCGCGCACGGGCGCCTCTTCGCGTTCGCCGCGCTGGTGTCGCTGCGCTCGCCCGTGCTCGGGGCGGCGGGGCTCGTGCTGCTCGCGCTAATCGGCTGGGCGCGCTGGATCTGGCTTTCGCGAGCCGAACTCGCGCCTTTCCCCCGGCAAACGTGTGCCGCCGCGCTGTCTAGAAATAATCGTAACGACCGCTTGTTATGATTCTCTCAAGTGATGTAGGATGCCTGCTAACACGCAATCAGCATTTGTTGTGCATCGCACAAAACAGGCCCTATGTCCGACGCTCCAACCCACTCAATCGTCATGCTGCGTGGCGCTTCGGCCGCGCCCTCGGGGCATTCGACGCGAAATCCCGGCGTGCCGTTCGACGCCTCATGGCTCGACGCGCTGCGCGTCAATCAGTCGGCGGTCGAGCGCCGCACCGCCACGCTCGGTGCGCGCCGCTCGGTGAAGAAAGACGCGCAGGCGGCGTGGCTCCTGAAGGCCGTCACCTGCATCGATCTCACCACCTTGACCGGCGACGACACGGAAGGCCGCGTGCGGCGTCTGTGCGCCAAAGCGCGCCGGCCCGTGCGCGCCGATATTCTCGATGCGCTCGGCTTCGACCCTGACGCAATCACGACTGGCGCGGTCTGTGTCTATCACCGCTTCGTCGCGGCGGCGGTCGACGCGCTCTCCGGCAGCGGCATCCCGGTCGCGGCGGTTTCCACGGGCTTTCCGGCGGGCCTCATCCCGCATCCGTTCAAGCTCAAGGAGATCGAAGCGTCGGTAGCGGACGGCGCGGAGGAAATCGATATCGTCGTCACGCGTGAACACGTGCTGACCGGCAACTGGCAAGCGCTCTACGACGAAGTGCGCGACTTTCGCGCGGCCTGCGGCGCGGCGCATCTGAAAGCGATTCTGGCGACGGGCGACATTCGCACGCTGTCGAACATCGCGAAGGCGTCGATGGTCTGCATGATGGCGGGCGCCGATTTCATCAAGACCTCGACCGGCAAGGAAGGCGTGAACGCGACGCTCGACGTCTCGCTCGTGATGGTGCGCATGATCCGCGAGTATCGCGAGCGCACCGGCGCGCTCGTGGGCTTCAAGCCGGCGGGCGGGGTGTCGACCGCGAAGTCCGTGCTCGCGTATCAGATCCTCATGAAAGAGGAACTGGGCCGCCCGTGGCTCGAGCCGGATGTGTTCCGTATCGGCGCGTCGAGCCTGCTCGCCGACATCGAGCGGCAACTCGAACATCACGTGAGCGGCCGTTACTCCGCTTTCAACCGTCACCCCGTCGCCTGAGCAGAATTCCAATGAGCGTAGCCGAGTATTTTTCTTCGATGGAGTACGGTCCCGCACCGGAGGACGACCAGCCCGCGCGCGCATGGCTCGCGGAGCATGGCGCGTCGTTCGGTCATTTCATCGGCGGCGCATGGTGCGCGCCGTCTTCGGGCGAACGCTTCGAAACGCGCGCGCCGGCCAGCGGCGACGTGCTGGCGCACGTCGCGCAGGGCGATGCGGCGGATGTGGCCGCGGCCGCCGCGGCCGCGCGTGCCGCCCAGCCGGGCTGGTTCGCGCTCGGCGGCGCAGCGCGGGCGCGGCATCTGTATGCGCTCGCGCGCATGGTGCAGCGGCACAGCCGCTTGTTCGCCGTGCTCGAAGCGCTCGACAACGGCAAGCCGATCCGCGAGACGCGCGATATCGACATTCCATTGGTCGCACGTCACTTCCTGCATCACGCGGGCTGGGCGCAACTGCAAGAGAGCGAATTCGCCGATTGGTCGCCGCTCGGCGTGATCGGCCAGATCGTGCCGTGGAATTTTCCGTTGCTGATGCTCGCGTGGAAGATCGCGCCCGCGATCGCGCTCGGCAATTGTGTCGTGCTGAAGCCCGCCGAATACACACCGCTCACTGCGTTGCTCTTTGCCGAGCTCGCGCATCGCGCCGGGTTGCCCGACGGCGTGCTCAACGTCGTAACCGGCGATGGACGCACGGGCGCCGCGCTCGTCGATCATCGGGGCGTCGACAAGATCGCGTTCACGGGTTCGACCGAAGTCGGCCGCCATATCCGCAAGGTGACGGCGGGCTCGGGCAAGTCGCTGACGCTCGAACTCGGCGGCAAGTCGCCGTTCATCGTGTTCGACGATGCGGACCTCGACGGTGCGGTGGAAGGCGTCGTCGACGCCATCTGGTTCAACCAGGGGCAGGTGTGCTGCGCGGGCTCGCGCCTGCTCGTGCAGGAAGGCATCGAAGCGCGCTTCATCGCGAAGCTCAAGCAGCGCATGGCGACGCTGCGCGTGGGTGCCTCGCTCGACAAGAGCATCGATATCGGCGCGATCGTCGACCCCGTGCAGCTTGCGCGCATCGAAGCGCTCGTCCAGACCGGCAAGAACGAAGGCTGCTCGATCTGGCAGGCGCGTGAAGTCGCGCTGCCGAGCGCGGGATGTTTCTATCCGCCGACGCTGATCACGGACGTGGCGCCCGCTTCGACGCTCGCGCAGGAAGAGATCTTCGGGCCGGTGCTGGTGACGATGAGCTTTCGCACGCCCGAGGAAGCGGTCGCGCTCGCGAACAACTCGCGCTACGGCTTGGCCGCGAGTGTGTGGAGCGAAACCATCGGCCGTGCGCTCGATATCGCGCCGCGGCTTGCATGCGGCGTCGTGTGGGTCAACGCGACGAACCTGTTCGATGCGGGCGTCGGCTTCGGCGGCTATCGCGAGTCTGGCTATGGACGCGAGGGCGGGCGCGAGGGCGTCTATGAATACTTGAAGCCGCACGGCTGGAATATGCCGCTGCGCGCGGCGCGCCCGATCGCGGCTCCGGTTGTTCGCGAAGGCGATGCGCAAGAACCGATCGACGGCGTCGACCGCATCGACCGCACCGCCAAGCTGTTTATCGGCGGCAAGCAAGTGCGCCCCGACAACGGTTACTCGCGCGCCGTGTACGCGCCGGGCGGCGAGTTCGTCGGCGAAGTCGGCGACGGCAGCCGCAAGGACGTGCGCGATGCGGTCGCGGCCGCGCGCGATGCGCAAAAGTGGTCGCAGGCGAGTACCCACAACCGCGCGCAGGTCCTGTACTACCTCGCGGAAAATCTCGCGGCGCGTGCCGACGAGTTTGCGCGGCAACTCGCGCGGCGCGCCGACGTCAGCGTGAACGATGCGCGGGAAGAAGTCGACGCGGCGATCACGCGGCTTTTCAGCTACGCGGCGTGGGCCGACAAGTTCGACGGCGCCGTGCATAGCCCGCCGCTGCGCGGCGTGGCGCTTGCGATGCACGAGCCGCTCGGCGTGGTCGGCATCGCGTGCCCGGACGAAGCGCCGCTGCTCGCGTTCGTGTCGCTCGTTGCGCCGGCGCTCGCGCTTGGCAATCGTGTCGTGGTGCTGCCGAGCGAGGCTTGCCCGCTGATGGCGACCGATTTCTATCAGGTCGTGGAGACGTCGGACGTGCCGGCGGGCGCGCTCAACATCCTGACCGGCGCACGTAGCGCCTTGCTGCCGGCGCTCGCGAAGCATGACGACGTGGACGCGCTCTGGTGCTTCGGCCTGGCGGACGAAGCCGCTCTTGTCGAGCGCGAATCGATCGGCAACCTGAAGCGGACGTTCGTCGATCATGGGCGGCGTCTCGATTGGTTCGACCGGTCGAGCGAAGGCTTGACGTTCTTGCGGCAGGCCGTGCAAGTGAAAAACATCTGGATACCGTACGGCGATTGAACTGACCGCCGATCGATGACAAGCACGCCCATAAAACGGAGGAGACAACGTGCTAAAGAACCTGGACCCGCTGCTCAACGCCGATGTGCTCCACGCGCTGCGCGCGATGGGGCACGGCGATGAAGTCGTCATCTGCGACGCGAATTTCCCCGCCGATTCCGTTGCGCGCGCAACGGTGCTCGGCAAGCTGCTGCGACTGGACGGCGCCGATTCGGCGCGTGCCGTGCGCGCGGTGTTGTCGGTGCTGCCGCTCGATACGTTCGTCGATGCCCCGGCCATGCGGATGGAAGTGGTCGGCGACCCTCATGCGATCCCGGTCGTGCAGCGCGAAGCGCAAACCGAAGTGAACGCCGCCGAAGGACGCGAGGTGCCGTTCGCGTCGCTCGAACGCCACGCGTTTTATGCGCGCGCGAAGCAAGCCTATTGCGTGATCGCGACGGGAGAGACGCGCGGCTACGGCTGCTTCGTGTTCACGAAAGGCGTCATTCTCGCGCCGGACGCCCCGCGGGACGCAGGCAAATGAGCAAGGGCCGCGTCGTCATTCTCGGCATCTACGTGACCGACCTCGCATTTCGCGCGAACCGCATGCCGGCGATCGGCGAGACGATCGCCGGCTCGGCGTTCGCGATGGGGCCGGGCGGCAAGGGCTCGAATCAAGCGGTGGCCGCCGCGCGCGCCGGTGCGGACGTCGTGTTCTGCACGCGCCTCGGCAACGACGCGTTCGGCGAGATTGCGCAACAGACCTGGGCGGCCGAAGGCATCACCGCGCGCGCGACCGTGCTCGACGACGTCGCGACCGGCGCGGCGCATATCTTCGTCGACGACAACACGGGCATGAACGCGATCATCGTCGCTTCGGGCGCGGCGGGCACGATGAGCGCCGCGGATGTCGACGCGATCGAAGCCGACATCGCCGCCGCGCAAGTTTTCGTCACGCAGCTCGAACAGCCGGTCGCCGCCGCGCGGCGCGGCCTCGAAGTGGCGCGCAAGCATGGCGTGACGACGGTGTTCAACCCAGCGCCCGCGATGCCGCTGCCCGCCGATATCTTCCCGCTCTGCGACTACGTCACGCCGAACGAAACCGAAGCCGCCGCGCTGACGGGCATCGAGATCCGCAACGCCGACGACGCGCGCCGCGCGGCCGACATCCTGCTCGACCAAGGCGCGGGCGCGGTGATCGTCACGCTGGGCGAGGCCGGCGCGCTGCTGCATTCGCGCTCGCAATCGGTGCTGGTGCCGGCGTTCCGGTGCGGTCCGGTCGTCGAGACGGCCGGCGCGGGCGATGGCTTCACGGGCGGCTTTGCGGCCGCGCTCGCGCGTGGCGAGGACCCCGTCGCCGCGATGCGCTTTGGCTGCGCGCTCGCGGGCATCTCGGTGACTCGCCCCGGCACGGCGCCGTCGATGCCGGGTTTGAGCGAAGTGAACGAAGTGCTCAACGGCGCGCTGATGAGCCGTTGAGATGAGACCACCCCCACGCTCACTCCGTTCGCTGCCCCCCGAGGGGGCGTCTCAGTACGCTTGGGGCGGCCCGGCGCGTACTGAGAGGACCGTGACAAGGAGCACGCCGACACCATGAAGTCCTCGTTCGGTTTACGGAATCTCTTTGGCGACCGGCAATTGAATTTTCTGCTGGGCGTGAACGTGCTGGTCGTGCTGATCGCGATCTGGCTGTCGCGCGGACAATTCGTCGATATCGACAACCTGCAGTCGATGGGCTCGCAACTGCCCGAACTCGGCCTGCTCGCGCTCGGCATCATGCTGTCGATGCTCTCGGGCAACGGCGGGATCGATCTGTCGGGCGTCGGGCTCGCGAATTTGTCGGGCATGGTCGCCGCGCTCGTCGTGCCGAAGTTCGTCAGCGGCGACGATTCGCCGGTGCTCTATACGGCGCTCTTTTGCGTGATCGTCGTCTGCATGGGTTTCGTGGGCGGTTTCCTGAACGGCGTCGTGATCGCGCGTCTGCGGCTCACGCCGATTCTCTGCACGCTCGGCACGCAATTGCTGTTCACCGGCTTTGCGGTCGCGCTTTCCAATGGCGCTTCGGTGCACGTCGACTATGTCGACCCGCTCTCCGACATCGGCAACGGCACCTTCTTTCAAGTGCCGATTTCGTTTTGCATCTTCATCGCCGCCGTCGTGCTGCTCGGCTGGCTCCTCAAGCGCACGCCGTTCGGCCTGCGGCTCTACCTGATGGGCACGAACCAGCGCGCCGCGTTCTACGCGGGCATTCCGCGCGCGCGGATGCTGATCCTCACGTACACGATGTGCGGCCTGCTCGCCTCGCTTGCCGGGCTGATCAGCACGACGCACACGCTCTCCGCGAAGTGGGACTACGGCAATTCGTATCTGCTGATCGCGATCTTGATCGCGGTGATGGGCGGCGTGAATCCGGCGGGCGGCTACGGGCGCATCGTCTGCGTGTTTTTTGCCGCGACGGTCCTGCAATTCTTGTCGAGCCTGTTCAACTTGATGGGCGTCTCGCAGTTCTTCGGTGACTGCGCCTGGGGCTTCTTGCTGCTGCTTTCGCTCGCGTTCGCGGGCGGCGATCGGGTGCGGGCGATCTTCGGCGCGGCGGCCAAGCCGCAGACGGCAGCGAAGCCCGAAGCGAAAAGCTGAGCGTCGTGCGGTTTTCGGCGGACATCGCGCCTCGGGCGTCCGCTTCTCGCTAAGGGGCGTCGTCAAACGATAAAGGAGACACACAGCATGAAATTGACTCGACTGAGCGTTGCGCTCACCGCCTGTGCATTGAGCGCGGGCGTCATTTTCGCCGCGCACGCGGCGGTCAACGAAACGATCGTCACGGTCGTCAAGGTGACGGGCATCAACTGGTTCAACCGCATGGACGAAGGCGTGAAGCAGTTCGCGAAGGACAATCCCGGCGTCAACGCTTATCAAACGGGCCCGGGCCGCGCCGACGCCGCACAGCAACTGAACATCATTGAAGACCTGATCGCGAAGAAAGTGACCGCGATCGCGGTGGTTCCGTACGATCCGCCGACGCTCGAACCCGCGCTCAAGAAAGCGATGGATCGCGGCATCAAGGTCGTCACGCACGAAGCCGATAACGAAAAGAACACGATGGTCGACATCGAGGCGTTCGACAACACCGCCTATGGCGCGAACCTGAACGAGCACTTGGCGTCGTGCATGCACGACGACGGGAAGTGGGCGGTGCTGGTCGGTTCGCTCGGCAGCCGGTCACAAGTGCAGTGGGCCGATGGCGGCATTCAGAACGCGAAGGCGAAGTATCCGAAGATGGACCTCGTCGAGCCGAAGCTCGAAACGAACAACGACGGCGAGCGCGCCTATGAAGTCGCGAAGGAAGTGCTGCGCAAGCACCCGGACTTGAAGGGTTTCCAAGGATCGTCGTCGCTCGACGTGATCGGTATCGGCCGCGCGGTCGAGGAAGCGGGCCTGCAAGGCAAGATCTGCGTGTACGGCACGGGCCTGCCGGGCGAAGCGGGCAAGTTCCTCGAAAGCGGTGCGGTCAATGGGATCTCGTTCTGGGATCCGAAGCTCGCGGGCCTCGCGATGAACAAGGTCGCGCAGATGCTGATCGACGGCAAGACCGTGACGAACGGCCAGGATCTCGGCATTCCGGGTTACAACAAGGTGACCGTGGCGAAGGGGCCGGGTAAGGGCATCATCGTGCGCGGCCAGGGCTGGGTCGACGTCGACAAGTCGAACTATAAGAACTACTCGTTCTAAAGCGGTTGAAGAAGGTGGAGTCAGGCGCGCGTTCTCCGAGCGCGCGCCGCCTTTAACGCAAGCGGTCATGTGACGATGAATCAACAGACTACCCCTGAGCCTTTGCTGCAAGTGGTCGGCGTCCACAAGCGCTTTACCGGCGTGCACGCGCTGCGCGGCGTCACGCTGTCGTTCGAGCGCGGCCAGATTTATCACCTGCTCGGCGAAAACGGCTGCGGCAAGAGCACGCTGATCAAGATCATCTCCGGTGCGCAGCCGCCCGACGAGGGCGAACTGATCATCGAAGGCAAGCATCACGCGAGGCTTTCGCCGCTCGAAGCGCTCGCGGCGGGCATCGAAACGGTCTACCAGGATTTGTCGCTGCTGCCGAACCTGAACGTGGCCGAGAACGTTGCACTCACAACCGAGTTGGCCGAGCACGACGGACGCCTCGCGCGCACCTTCGACCGCCGTGCGCTCGCGCAAACCGCGGCGCGCGCGTTGCAGGCCGTCGGCCTCGCCGGCGACGCTGATTTTCAGGCGACGCTGATCGAGCAATTGCCGCTCGCGACGCGCCAGCTCGTCGCGATTGCGCGCGCGATCGCGAGTGAGGCGAAGTTCGTCATCATGGACGAGCCGACCACTTCGCTCACGCAAAAGGAAGTCGACAACCTGATCGCCGTGCTCGCGAATCTGCGCGCGCAGGGCGTGACGGTGCTGTTCGTGAGCCACAAGCTCGACGAGTGCTACGCGATCGGCGGCGAGGTGATCGTGATGCGCGATGGTCAGAAAGTGGCGAGCGGGCCGATCGCCGATTACACGAAGTCGCGGTTGAGCGAGCTGATGACGGGGCGCCATGTGTCGAGCGAGCGTTACCGCGCGAGCGCGACGCAAGCGGAGGTGGTGCTCGCGGTGCGTGAGCTCGCGCGCGCGGGGCAGTTCCGCGACGTCTCGTTCGCGCTGCATCGCGGCGAGATTCTGGGCGTGACGGGCTTGCTCGATTCGGGCCGCAACGAATTGGCTCGCGCGCTGGCGGGCGTGGCGCCCGCGGATTCGGGCCGCATCGCGCTCGACGGCCAGCCGATCGTGCTGCGCACGCCCGCCGACGCGAAGCGCCACCGCATCGGCTACGTCCCTGAAGACCGCCTGAACGAAGGGCTCTTTCTCGACAAACCGATTCGCGACAACGTGATCACCGCGATGATTTCGAGCCTGCGCGACCGCATCGGCCAGATCGACCGCAAACGCGCCCGCGAACTCGCCGTCGCTACGGTCAAGGAATTGCAGATCGTGACGCCCGATATCGACAAGCCCGTGCAATCACTCTCGGGCGGCAACCAGCAGCGCGTGCTGATCGGCCGCTGGCTCGCGATCGATCCACGCGTGCTGATCCTGCACGGGCCCACGGTGGGCGTCGACGTCGGGTCGAAGGACATCATCTACCGCATCATGCAGCGGCTCTCGCAAAGCGGCATCGGCATCCTCCTGATCAGCGACGACTTGCCGGAACTGCTGCAGAACTGCGACCGCATTTTGATGATGAAGAAGGGGCGCGTCGCGAGCGAGTACCGCGCCGAGGGTTTGAAGGAAGCGGCCCTGTACCACGCGCTGCTTTCCGAAGCTGCCTAGAAGATGGACTTGCGCATGAATCACACCATGACTACCCCGAACGCCGCCGAAACCGCCGAAGTTGCGCCACAGGTCAGGCCCCTCAACTGGCGCATGAAGCTCGCGCGCAACCCCGAGTGGTTCACGGCCGCGCTGATCGTGCTCACGTGCGCGGTCGTCGGCGCGATCAATCCGCGCTTCTTTCAATGGGCGACGCTGTTCGACATGCTGCATTCGGCGACGACGATGTCGCTCTTCGCGCTCGGCACGCTCGTCGTGCTTGCGTCGGGCGGCATCGACGTGTCGTTCACCGCGATCGGCGCGCTGACGATGTACTCGATCACGAAGGCCGTCTTCGCCTGGTGGCCCGATGCGCCGTTCGCGCTGATTCTCGCGACGGGCGCCGTGGGCGGCATCGTGCTCGGCGTGATCAACGGGCTGCTCGTGCACCGGTTGAAGGCACCGTCGCTGATCGTCACGATCGGCACGCTGTACCTGTATCGCGGGATCTTGCTGACGTTCGTCGGCACGACGTTCTTCATGAATATCCCGCACAGCATGGACCGTTTCGGCAAGCTGACGCTCTTCTCTTACCAGACGGCCGACGGGCTGCATGCGGTGCTGCCGGTCTCGGTGATCGCGCTCTTCGCGGCGGCATGGCTCACGTGGTGGCTTTTGAACCGGACGATGATGGGCCGCGCCGTCTACGCGATGGGCGGCAGCCTCGCGATAGCCGAGCGGCTCGGCT
>DATGHJ010000617.1:0-12175 GCA_035308085.1 Trinickia sp.
CTTTCGCCGCGATCTCCGAGGTCGCTTTTGAAACTTGCTGAGCCAGTGCGCCACGCACGATGAAGTAGCCGAATTCGGCGTCTTCGCCGGCGCTGCCCGTCTTCGGCAGGCTGCCCATGCCGAGTACGGCGAGGCACTCAAGTTGCGAATCGATCGCGGTCAAATGCTCGCCTTCGCTGCGCGCGATGTCGCAGATCGAACGGAACATCAGCGTGGTCGTGACCGGCAATTCGACCGGCAGCGCGAGGAACCCGAACGCGCCGCCCGCGGCACCCGTGGTCGCGACGGCCAGTTTGTGCAGCAGGTTGCTGGGCTTGTCGAAAGCCCCGGACGACGCCTCGGCTTTGCCAAGCGTGCGCAACGCGATTTGCAGGCATTTGCGCAGCGCGATCTGCGTGGCGTCCGCGATCTTTTCGTTCGCGACGGCCGGCAGGCTCGAAATGAGCTTTTCGACGGGCGAGCCGACCATCCCGGCGAGCTTCATCGTCAGCGACGGGCTTTCCAATTGCAGTTTCGCGAGGCGCAGCGCTTTCAGGTCGTCGGCGGACAAGGGGGCGGCAAGCTGAATCGGCTCCATGAACTTCCTTTGATCTGATGAAACGAGGCGCGCAGTGTCCGCGCGGCCCGGTTGTAAGACAAGAGATTACCCGCCGTGCTAGAATTTCACATTCTTTGACTCGTCAATCGTTGCAGTAGCAAAAAATGGCCGTCCATACCGCAGCCCACCATTCGAGCGGGCAGGTGCTTCCGTTCCGCGAATCGCTCCTCGCGATGCTCGGCATTTCCTTCGTGACGATGCTCGTCGCGCTCGATCAAACCGTCGTCGGCACCGCGTTGCCGACCATCGTCTCCGAACTCAAGGGTTTCGAGCTGTACGCGTGGGTCGCGACGTCGTACCTGCTGACCTCCGTGATCACCGTGCCGATCTTCGGGCGGCTCGGCGACTATTACGGGCGCAAGCCGTTCGTGATCGCATCGATCGTGCTCTTCACCGGTGCGTCGGTGCTGTGCGGCGCCGCCAACGACATGCTCTTTCTCGTGCTCGCGCGCGGCCTGCAGGGGATCGGCGGAGGGATGCTGGTCGGCACGGCGTTCGCGTGCATTCCCGACCTCTTTCCCGATTCCGTCGTGCGCCTGCGCTGGCAGGTGATGATGAGTTCGGCGTTTGGCATCGCCAACGCGGTCGGGCCGTCGCTCGGCGGTTTCCTCACGCAGTACTACGGCTGGCGGTCGGTGTTCTACGTCAATTTGCCGGTCGGGCTGCTGTCGCTGTTCTTTGTCTGGCGCTACCTGCCTCATCTGCGCCATATCGAGCATCGCGGCAAGATGCGGCTCGATTGGCCGGGTGCGGTCCTGATCGCTGTGGCGCTCGGCTGCATGCAGCTTTTCGTCGAGCTGCTGCCAAAGCATGGCGTCACGCCAAGCGTGGCGGCGCTCTTGGCCGTCACTGCTGTTTCGGCCTGGGCGCTGTGGAAATGGGAGAAGCAATTCGAGCACGCGATACTGCCCGTCGACATGTTCCGCAACAAAGCGCTCGCCGCGCTCTTCACGCTTGCCGTGCTCGGCGGATTTTCGATGTTTTCGCTGCTGTTCTACGCGCCGCTCCTGTTCCAAGGCGGCTTCGGTCTCTCGCCGAAGGACGCGGGCCTCGTCATCACGCCGCTCGTCGTCTTCATCACGATCGGCAGCATCGTGAACGGACGCATCGTCACGCGCATCCGCAATCCGAATGCGATGCTGTACGTCGGCTTTGCGCTGCTCGCGCTGTCCTGCCTCGGCGCGGTGATCGCGACGCGCAGCATGCCGCGGCCGCTCCTGATGGCGTTCATGGTGCTGGGCGGCGTCGGGCTCGGCTTCGTGATGCCGAACCTCACGGTGTTCGCGCAACAGACCGCCGGCCGCGAGCATCTCGGCATCGCGACGGCGCTATTACAATCGCTGCGCATGATCGGCGGGATGATCGGCACCGCGCTGACCGGCACGCTTGTCACGCACATGTACGCCAGCGGCGTGCGCAATGCGCTTTCCGCGGACGGCGCCGAGCACTGGTTCAGCCAGATGGGCGATCCGCAGATTCTCATCAATCGCGACGCGCAAAGCACGCTGATCGGCCAGCTCGCGCAGGCAGGGCACAATGGCGCCGCGCTGCTCGAAGCGGCGCGCGAATCGCTGGTCGGCGCCATTCACTTGGGTCTGGCGGTGGCGGCGGTCGTGACCGTGGTGTCGGTGTGGCAGTCGCGGCGCGTGCCGCACGTGAAGATTCGGCGCGTCGAGCCGGTCGTGCACGCCGACTAACGTTACACATCAGGGTTTCGGGTTACAGCATGGAAGAGCAGGATCGCGTCGCCATCGTTCAGCAGTTCGGCCGGACTTACCGGGTTTTCATGTCGGCGTTCGAGGCGCATGTCGGGCATCCGTTGCCGCGCTGGCGCATTCTGCGCGAGCTGCACGATCAAAAAGGGGAGTCGTCGCAAAAGCGGCTGGTGGAGCGCTTGCGTGTCGACCCGGGTGCGCTCACGCGGCAATTGAAGTCGCTCGAAGCGCTCGGCTGGATCGCGCGCAGCACCGACGTGCGCGACAACCGCATCACCAACGTGAGGCTCACCGAAGAAGGACGCGAGGCGATCGAGGCGAGCCTGCCGCGGCGCAATGCGTTCCTGCACGACACGATGTCGGCGCTGCCGGACGATGTGCTGGCCGCACTCGGCAGCGCGCTGAGGATGCTCGAAGTGCGCATCGGCGAGGTAGGTGCGCCGATGCCCGAAGAGATTGTGGAGCGATAACGGCGGCGCTCAGAAGTAAGTCTCGATCACTTCCGTCACGCGATATTGCGGATCGACGACGAGCACCTGCCGCCACTTGTCGAACGTGAGGCACGGATGCGAGATATCGAACGCGATCATGTCGCCCACTTTGAGATCGGCGCCCGGCGGAATCCGCAGATAGGCGTGCTGATCCATCATGCCGAACACTTCCCAGCCCTCGCCGGCGCCGATGTCGCGCGGGTTGCTCGTACCGGGGCGATAGTGGCGCGCCGGCTCCGGCAGGCCCGCATCGAACGCCGAGTCGCGCTTGCCCATGCCGATGATCGCGCGGTCCGGCTCGGGAATCGACTGCACGTACGCCCATAGCTGCAGCGCCGGCAACAGCCCTTCGCCCATTTTCTTGGCGATCGGATTGCGCGCGAGGATGTCGGTTTGCGCTTTTTTGTAGATGCCGACGTCGTGCGTCAGATAGCAGCCCGGCCGCAGCACGACTTCGATCTTGCCCGCCGCCGACGCCTGCGCGAACTCCTCCGCCACCACGTCGTACCACGCGGACCCCGCGCCCGACAGAATCGCCGGCGTGCGCGCGAAGCGGCCGGCATCGACTAGCTCGCGCGTCGTCGCGACCGCACTGCGCAGGAAATCGCGCACTTCCTGTTCTTCCTTCAACACGCCTTCGTAAAGCTCGATGCCCGCGAGCTTGAGCGCGCGCGGATAACGCGCGATCGCGGCGAGCACGGCGTCGCGTTGCGCCGCGTCACGCACGCCGGTGCGCCCGCCGGGCACGCCGAGTTCGAGCAGCACTTGCAGCGGCTTGCCCGCCGCGCCGAAGAATTCGCCGAGCTGCTCGACGCCCGCCACCGAATCAACGAGGCAGAAGAACTCGAACTCCGGGTCGGTGAGCAGCTCGGCGATCATCGCCATGTTGTGCCTGCCGACGAGCTGGTTCGCCATCAGCACGCGCTGCACGCCGCCGAGATACGCCGCGCGCACCTGGTGCGCGGTGGCGAGCGTGATGCCCCAGGCGCCGGTCTCGATCTGCCGGCGAAAGAGCTGCGGCGCCATCGTCGTCTTGCCGTGCGGCGCAAGCTTCACGCCGTATTCGGCGACGAACGCCTGCATCCATTTCAAGTTGTGCTCGATCCGGTCCGCGTACAGCACCGCCGCGGGCAGACTGACATCCTCGTTCAGCAGATTCCAGTCGAGGCGCGCCGCTTCGTCGAGCTGGACGCTCGCGCTCGGCAACATGCCGAGCCCCTTGCCATAGGGGTCGATAGTCGCTGTCTGATAGTTTGTAACTTTGAGCATTTCTGCCTCATCGTTCGGTTAAATAGAATCGAAAGTTGACTTTGGCATGGTACAGAAAGTACGATCGGTACGGAAATGTTATTTAGTACCACGGCGCTGCCGCAGGGCGCCTGGTGCAAAGCCCGCGAACGGATGAACACGACCAGCGAACAGCTCACCTTCGATATCGTCGCACGCATCGCCGAATGCGCGCCCGAGCTGCGCTCGGCGGAGCGCAAGGTCGCGGCGCTGATCCTCGACGATCTGACCGGCGCGTCGCGCGCCAGCATCGGCTCCCTCGCGAAAGACGCAGAAGTCAGCGTTGCAACGGTCACGCGCTTCGCGAAGGCCGTGGGCTGCCGCGACGTGCGCGAACTGAAGTTGCGTCTCGCGCAGGCCGCCGCAGTCGGGCAGCGTTTTCTAAAAGCGGGCACTGGCGACGACACGCCCGAGCCGCTCGCCACGCGCGTGTTCGATGACGTGCAGACCGCGCTCGCTCACAACCATCAACTGCTGCGTCAGGCGCCGCTCGCCGAGGCCGCCGCCACGCTGCGCGCCGCGAAGATGATCTACGTATTCGGCATGGGCGGCGGCTCGACCGCGCTCGCCGACGAGATGCGTTTTCGCCTCGTGCGGCTCGGGCGCCCGGTCGCGACCTATCAGGACAGCTTGCTGCAGCGCATGGTGGCGAGCACGTTGTCACGCGATTGTGTCGTGATTGGCTTGTCGACGACCGGACGCGTGCCTGAGATGGTCGAAAACTGCCGGATCGCGCAGCGCTACGGGGCGACGCTCGTTGCGATCACCGCGCCCGCTTCGCCGCTCGCCAAGCTCGCCGACTGGCTGATCCCGATCGTCGCGTTCGAAACCGATTTCATCTACAAGCCGTCGTCGTCGCGGTACGCGATGATGATGGCGCTCGACGTGCTCGTCACCGAACTCGCGCTCGCGCAAGGCGACGAGAGCCGCGAACTGCTGCGCCGCATGAAGCACGCGCTCGACGCGCATCGCGGCGGCGGCGAACGCCAACCGCTAGGAGACTGACTCATGCACTCGCATCCCGAAGCTGCCGATACGCTGATCGTCGACGTGCAACTCTACGACGGCACGGGAGCGCCGCCCGTCGAGCGCGACGTCGCGTTGCGCAACGGCAAGATCGCGGCGATCGGCAATCTGTCGAACTGGCTCGCGGAAGAGGTGATCGAGGCGAACGGGCACGCGCTCGCGCCGGGCTTCATCGACGTGCACACGCACGACGACACCCATGTGATCCGTGCGCCGCAGATGCTGCCGAAGCTCTCGCAGGGGGTGACGACGGTGATCGTCGGCAACTGCGGGATCAGCGCGTCGCCGGTTACGTTGACGGGCGATCCACCCGATCCGATGAACCTGCTCGGCGAGCGTGACGCGTTTCGCTATCCGACGTTCGCCGCTTATGTCGATGCGGTGAACGCGGCGCGGCCGGCCGTCAACGTGGCGGCGCTGATCGGCCACACGGCGCTGCGCAACAACCAGATGGACCGGCTGGACCGGGCCGCGAGCGCGAGCGAAATCCAGGCGATGTGCGCGCAGCTCGAAGAGGCGCTGAAGCACGGCGCGCTGGGGCTCAGCTCGGGGCTCGCGTACGGCTCGGCGTTCGCCGCGCCAACCGAAGAAGTGATGGCGCTCGCCGAGCCGCTTGCCGCGGCCGGCGCGCTCTACACGACGCACATGCGCACGGAGTTCGACGCGATCCTCGATGCGATGGACGAGGCGTACCGCGTCGGGCGGCATGCGCGCGTGCCGGTCGTGATCTCGCATCTGAAATGCGCGGGGCCGTCGAACTGGGGGCGCAGCCCCGAAGTGCTTGCGTCGCTTGAAGGCGCGCGGCGCATGCAGCCGGTCGGCTGCGACTGCTATCCGTACAACCGCAGCTCGTCGACGCTCGATGTGAAGCAGGTGACGGGCGATATCGACATCACGATCACTTGGTCGACGCCGCATCCCGAGATGGCGGGCAGGCTCGTGAAGGAGATCGCCGCGCAATGGGGCGTGTCGCAGCAGGAAGCGGCGGCGCGCCTGCAGCCGGCGGGGGCGGTCTATCACAACATGTCGGAAGAGGACGTGCGGCGCATCCTGTCGCACCCCGCGACGATGGTCGGTTCGGACGGCCTGCCGAACGATCCGCTGCCGCACCCGCGTCTGTGGGGCGCGTTTCCGCGCGTGCTCGGCCACTATGCGCGCGACACGCAGTTGATTCCGCTCGAAGAGGCGGTACGCAAGATGACGGGGCTGTCGGCGCGGCGCTTCGGGCTTGCGCAGCGCGGCGAGATTCACATCGGCTATCACGCCGACCTCGTGCTGTTCGATCCGGCGCGTGTGCGCGATGCCGCGACGTTCGACAACCCGCAGCAGCCGGCGGACGGCATCGAAGCCGTGTGGGTGAACGGCGCGCTGTCGTATCGCGGCGGGCAGGCGACCGGCGAGCGGGCGGGGCATTTCGTGACGCGCGGCGCGCGGTCGTTGGGTGACGCGCACGGGGCGTTCTGAGGAACACCTCGCGCTGGCGAAATTGATCAACTGTGAAGGCGCCGCCGCTCGGCATGTCATGGCACGGCGCGCGCCTAAACCCACCAAAAGGAGTGAAAGACGATGAAGCGATATGGAGTTGGCGATGCCAAGGGTACCGGTGGTCAGGTGATGCCGTTCGCGCGCGCGGTCGAGGCGGACGGCTGGCTGTACGTATCGGGCCAGACGCCGATGGTCAACGGCGAAGTGGTCGAGGGCGGCATCGTCACGCAGTCGAAGCAGGCGATCGAAAACGTGATGGCGATCCTGAAGGAAGCAGGCTACGGCCCGGAGCACGTCGTGCGCTGCGGTGTGTGGCTCGACGACGCGCGCGATTTCGCGTCGTTCAACAAGGTGTTCCTGTCGTACTTCGGCGCGAATCCGCCGGCCCGCGCATGCGTGCAGTCGAGCATGGTGATCGACTGCAAGGTCGAGGTGGATTGCATCGCGTATAAGGCGCCGGCCGGCAAGGTTTGAACGCCGTACGGTTGTCAGCGGATCGAAACCGCCGGGTAGCACCCGGCGGTTTTCATTTGGGCCGCGCAAATCTCAAAAAGTGATTGCGGCTTTGGGAGAGGCAGAAACGTAGGAGGAGGGACAAATCATGCATACCGGGACTTTTCTCGTTGGCTTTTTCATTTATCTCGGCGCGATGCTGCTGCTGAGCTGGTGGGTATCGCGTTCGCAACGATCAGGTGAAGACTTTCTTCTCGGCGGCCGCTCGTTTCCGTTCGTGCTGACGCTCGGCACGACGGTGGCGACGATGGTCGGCACCGGATCGAGCATGGGCGCCGTCGGTTTCGGCTATGCCAATGGCTGGGCCGGCGCGCTGTACGGCCTCGGCGGCGCGATCGGCATCCTGCTGCTCGCGTGGTGGTTCGCGCCCGCGCGCGAGCTGCGTTTCATGACGATGAGCGAGGAGCTGTCGTACTACGTCGGGGCGAACCGGACCGTCAAGAATCTGACGGCGCTGCTGATGTTCGTCGCGTCGATCGGCTGGCTCGGCGCGCATATGTTGGGCGGGGGGCTCTATCTCGCGTGGATCGCGGGCATCGATCCGGCGCTCGCGAAGACCATCATCGCGGTAGGCTTCGCCCTCTACGTGATCGTCGGCGGCTATACAGCAGTGGTCTGGACCGACACGATTCAAGCGCTGATCCTGTTCTTCGGCTTCCTGCTGATGGCGGCGCTCGCACTCAATCGGATCGGCGGCTACGACAACCTGTATGCGTCGATGGACCCTGCCGCCGTCTCGTGGTTTGCGATCGAGAAGATCGGTGTGTGGCCCGCATTGTCGCTCGCGGCGGCAGTGTGCGTCGGCGTGCTCGGCACGCCGTCGTACCGCCAGCGCATCTACTCGGGCGCGTCGGTGGGCACGGTGCGCCGTTCATTCGTCTGGTCCGGCGGCATCTATCTGCTGTTTGCCTGCGTGCCGGCCGTGATCGGAATGGCGGCGCATGCGCTCAATCCCAATCTCGATAACGCGAACTTCGCGTTTCCGTATCTGGCGGTCGAGGTGCTGCCGCTGGCGGCCGGGCTGATCGTGCTGTTGGCGGGGCTGTCGGCGACGCTCTCGAGCGCGAGCTCCGATGCGCTGGCCGGCGTGTCGATCCTGTTGCGCGACGTCTACTCGATGGCGACAGGCAAAATGCCGCCCGCGGGCAAGGTGGTGCTGTTCTCGCGCCTCGGGCTCGTCGCCGTGATCGGAGTCGCACTGATATTCGCGCTGTTGTCGAACGACGTGATCGGCTACATCACGAAGATGATTTCGATGGTGATGTCGGGGCTCTTCGTATGCGGCGTGCTCGGCCGATTCTGGCCGCGTTTCACCTGGCAGGGTGCGGTGGCCGCGCTCGTCGGCGCGTTTGGCGCTTCGCTAGCGGTGTTGTTGAACGACGAATGGCTTGCCGCGCTCGGCAATCCGGCTCTGCCGGCGGTCGGCGCGTCGCTCGCGAGCGGTGTGCTGGGGAGCCTCGCGTCGCCGCCTTCGCGCACGACGCGTGCGGAAGCGCTCGCCATTCTGACTGCCGAGCGCGAGCAGATCGAGGGGAAGGCGCCGGCGGCATGACGCCGTCCGGGTGAGCGGGGGGCCGCCCTACCGCGACGGCTCGCTCACCCGGGTACGCGCCGGGCCGCGGTGGTGACTACTGCCGGGCCGTTCTTGCGTTATCGGGCATCGGCAGGTTGTAGCTGGTGCGGAACGGGTTGATGTCGAGCCCGCCGCGCCGCGTGTAGCGCGCGTACACCGCGAGTTTCACCGGCTGGCATTCGCGCATGATGTCGATGAAGATCCGCTCGACGCATTGCTCGTGAAAGCCCGTGTGGTTGCGGTACGAAATGATGTAGCGCAAGAGCCCGGCGTGATCGATCTGCGGGCCGACGTAGTGAATCTGCACGCTGCCCCAATCGGGCTGCCCTGTTACCGGGCAGTTCGATTTCAGCAGGTTGGAAAACAGCGTTTCCTCGACCGGAGCTTCGTTTAGCGCGGCCTTCAGCAAGGTCGGATCGGGATGGTAGACATCGGCATCGAGATCGAGCCTATCGAGCGACAAGCCCTCGAATTCCTCGATCTTGAGCTTCGCGAACTCCGACGATGGCGTCGCCAGACGCACCGACACGCTTGTGCCGCACGCCGCCGATACATCGCGCTTGAGCATCTCGCGCAGCGCATCGAGCGAGTCGACTTGCGTCTGGGCGAACGAGCCGAGATACAGCTTGAACGACTTCGACTCGACGATGTTCGGCGACTCGGCCGGCACGTAGAACGTCGCGATCGCGATTTGTGGCTTGCCGCGCGGATTCAGCCACGAGAGCTCATACGCGTTCCAGATATCGGTGCCGAAGAACGGCAGTTGCGCACCGATGCCGATCGCCTCGCGCGCCTTGTTGCGCGGAATCGGAAAGAGCAGCGACGGGTCGTACTGCTCGGTGTACGCGGCGGGTTTGCCGAGAGGGGATTGTTCGGGTGTCATGATGCGTTCACGATGCCGCTCACCACGTGGCCGGTCGCCGTGACGACGCGAGCCGATTCGCAGTGGCGGATTTGATCGTCGAAAAAGAAATCGGGTTCGAACTCGCGCAGGAATGCGCCTTTGTCGAGTCCGCCGAGGAACATCGCTTCGTCGATTTCGATGTTCCAGGCCATCAAAGTACGGATCGCGCGCTCGTGCGCGGGCGCCGAGCGCGCGGTGACGAGCACCGTGCGAATGCGCGGCCGCACGCCGCCGTCCGCGAGCTTTTGCAGCTTGTGCAGTGCTTCGAGCAGCGGCTTCAAAGGACCGTCGGCGAGCGGCAGGTCCTTGTTGTCGATCTCGTGGCTCACGAACGCCTCGACGCCGTTCGCCTGAAAGACGCGCTCGGCTTCGTCGGAGAACAGCACGGCGTCGCCGTCGAACGCGATGCGGATCTCGTCCGGATAGGTGCTCGCCATGCGCGCCGATTCCGGCAACACGCGCGCGGCGGGAAAACCGGCGGCGAGCGCGTCGCGCACGTCGTCCCGATTCGCCGACAAAAACAGCGACGCGTTCAGCGCATTCAGATAGCCAAACGGCGCGCGTCCGCGCGTGAAAACGCCGCGCTCGATCGCGAGCCCATGCTCGGCGCACGAGCGAAACGCGCGCAGGCCGCTGATCGGATCGCTGCGCGACAGCAGCACGACCTCGACGCGATGATGCTCGCTCGCATTGAGCGCGAGCAGCTTGCGGATCAGCGCGAACGCGACGCCAGGCTTCGCGGCGACGTTCAGGCGCGAGCGCTGCAGCGTCTCGTAAGCCCTCAAGTCGCCCTTTTCGAAGACGCGGTTTTCCTCCTCGAAGTCGAACAGCGCTCGCGACGAGATCGCCACGACCAGCTTGTCATCGAGCGAAAAAGGCATGCGCGCGCTCCTACCGGCTCAAGCCAGGAACAAGCGATAGACCGGGTTCTGGCTTTCGTCCCAATACGGATAGCCGAGCGTCGACAGGAACTCTTCGAATTCGGCGTTTTCCGCTTCGGGCACCTGGATGCCCACGAGGATCGAGCTGTAGTCCGCGCCTTGGTTCCGGTAGTGGAACAGGCTGATGTTCCAGTCCGGCGCCATCGACGACAGGAACTTCATCAGCGCGCCCGGCCGTTCGGGGAATTCGAAGCGGAACAGGCGCTCGTCTTGCGCGAGCGGCGAGCGGCCGCCGACCATGTAGCGGATGTGCTGCTTCGAGAGTTCATCGTTGGTGAGGTCGAGGGCGGGGAAGCCGTGCGCCTGGAAGTTCTCCGCGAGCGCATCGGATTCGCCGCGGCTCTTGATTTGCACGCCGACGAAGATATGGGCCGAGCGCGCATCGGCGATCCGGTAGTTGAACTCGGTGACGCTGCGCTCGCCGACCAGTTCGCAGAAGCGCTTGAAGCTGCCGCGCTCCTCGGGGATCGTCACCGCGAATACCGCTTCGCGGGCCTCGCCGACTTCGGCGCGTTCGGCGACGAAGCGCATGCGGTCGAAGTTCATGTTCGCGCCGGACGTGATCGCGATCAGCGTCTCGTTCTCGATGCCTTCGCGTTCCGCGTATTGCTTCGCGCCCGCGACGGACAGCGCACCGGACGGTTCCAAAACGCTGCGAGTATCGAGGAAGACGTCCTTGATCGCCGCGCAAAGGGCGTCGGTGTTCACGGTCAACACTTCATCGAGATATTCGCGGCACAGGCGGAATGTCTCCTCGCCGACGAGCTTCACAGCGGTGCCGTCGGCGAACAGGCCGACTTCGGCAAGCGTCACGCGCTCGCCGGCCTTGATCGACTGCGCCATCGCGCAGGAATCGTCGGACTGCACGCCGATGACCTTGATCTCGGGGCGCACCGATTTCACGTAGGCCGCGACACCCGCCGCGAGCCCGCCGCCGCCGATCGGCACGAAGATCGCGTGGATCGGCGCCTGGTGCTGGCTCAGAATTTCCATCGCGGCCGTGCCTTGGCCCGCGATCACGTATGGATCGTCGAACGGGTGCACGAACGTGAGGCCGCGCGCTTCCTGCAGCGTGACGGCGTGCGCGTAGGCGTCGCTATATGACTCGCCGGCCTGCACGACCTCGACGGTCGGCCCGCCGTGGGCGCGGACCGCGTCGACCTTGACCTGCGGCGTCGTCACCGGCACCACGATGACCGCCTTGACGCCCATCTTCGCCGCCGAATACGCGACGCCTTGAGCATGATTGCCCGCCGACGCCGTAATCACCCCGCGCGCGAGCGCCTCGGCCGGAATGTGCGCCATCTTGTTGTACGCGCCGCGCAGCTTGAACGAGAAGACGGGCTGGTTGTCTTCGCGCTTCAGATAAACACGGTTCTTCAGGCGGGCGGACAGGTTGCTGGCGGGCTCGAGCTCGGTTTCACGGGCGACGTCGTAGACGCGCGCCGTGAGGATCTTCTTCAGGTAGTCGTGTGGGGCCATGGGGTGATGCGCGATGCGCTCGGCAGTACGCAAGAATCAAGGAGGAAAAGGTCAATGATAGCGCCAACGGCTTCGATTCCGGCCGGTACAGCCACTCGAGCCCGGGCCGGTACGGGTATTTTGCCAACCGTCCGTTCGGTAAATTCTTGTGCGGAAAATT
>DATGHJ010000618.1:0-10884 GCA_035308085.1 Trinickia sp.
ACGTGTTCTGGTGCACGGCCGACATCGGCTGGGTGACGGGACACACCTACGTCGCCTACGGGCCGACCGCCGTCGGCGCGACGCAAAGTCATGTTCGAAGGCACGCCGACCTATCCGCACGCCGGCCGCTTCTGGGAAATGATCGGCCGGCACGGGGTGACGGTCTTCTACACCGCGCCGACCGCGATCCGTTCGCTGATCAAGCTGTCCGCGGCCGAACCGAAAGTCCAGCCCAAGTGTTTCGACCTGTCGAGCCTGCGCATCATCGGCACGGTGGGCGAGCCGACGGAAATCCGGCCTGGGCTGGCTGCGCACGGCGGTCGGCTACACCGGCCTGATCACGGCCGTGATCGCGTTCTATTTGTCCGCGGCCGATATCATCAACGAAGCCTATGGTCGAACCGTGCTGCCGGTCGGCGCGCCTAGCGCCGCCTAGCTCGGCTCGATTCGGTTCGACATTTGAACGGGCCGGTCGGCGAAAGCCGACTGGCCTCTTTTGTTTTCCCTCGATGCGAATGACGGCCGGCCGCGAGCGCCAGCCGCCTCATTGTTGCCATTCGGATAACAGTGAATTCGGAATCTAGGTATTCACCCTAGTCAATTGTCCTCCTACACTGTTGTCATTGGCTACACACCACGGTGTTCGTAGCTCTGAACAAAACAATCTTTGGAGGTAGTTGTCATGAAATCGCTGATCAAGGCTGTCGCAATCGCCCTCGTTCTCTCCGCACCGGCCGTTTCCTTCGCACAGTCGAACGAGCCGGTCACCCGCGCACAAGTTCGCGCCGATCTCGTCCAGGTCGAAAAGGCGGGTTACAACCCGCTCGATTGGCTGCACTATCCGGAAAACATCCAGGCGGCTGAAGCGCGCGTAGCGGCGCAGAAAGGCGCTGGCGCCGATACCTCGGGCTACGGCCCGTCTGCGATCGCGGCATCGCAGTCTGGTCAACGTGGCGAAGTAACGACGAGCTCGTATTCGGCTCCGGTTTACGTCGGCCGCTAAGCCGCGATTGCCGCGACGCTCGAAGCACGATTAGCTGGGCGTCGGTCGGCAAGGCCGGCCAAAACAAAACAGGCCCGCGCTCCAAGGAGCCGCGGGCCTGTTTTGTTGAATTCGATACAGTGCCAGGTTTTCTTCGGCACTCGGCGGCTTCCTCCTGCTAAAACCGGCTGCCGGCCGTTTCTCCCCCTTCTTTCCGCCACTTCGCCCGGCCCACCCGCTAGTCCGGTAGCGCCGCGATCGCGGTCAGCAGATCGCAAACGAGCGATTCCTCCGCCGCGAGAAACGCCGGCGAATCGCGCTCGAAATCTTCGTGACACGGTTTGCCCTGCGCCTTGCGGATGGCTCTTACGCTCATCGCGACGGCGCGCGCCTTGCGGTACAGCGCGTGATCCCACGCCAGCAGAGGTTCATTTTCGCTCTTCATATAGCGGTTGTCGGCAACCGCAGGCAAAGCTTTAGCGCACCACCGCAATTTGGAGGGGAGCGCCTGGGTGGGCTCACCTGGACGGCACCGCCTAATGCTAGAACGCGCGGCGATATCCGGCCGTCGGCGCCCAAGATAAAAAAACGTTAACCCGGCCGAAGCGGGAAAGACAAGCGCGCTTCCTATCCTGATCAGACAGTCTCTGTCGCCGTTTGCGTTTATTACGCACTGCGATGGAACCTGCTCGACAGTCAAGCCATATGACACATTGCATGGAGGAAGACATCATGACGACCCGTCTCAAGCTCGCATTGCCGATTGCCTTGATGATGGCAAGCGCCGGCGCCATCGCGGCGAACCGGCTCACGCCGCAGGAGTGCCACGCCTATCCGTTCCAGCCGACGCACGGCGCGCTCACGCAGGACGACCTGGCGCGCGAGCTGGCCGAGCTCGAATCGGTCGGCTATCGACCGAGTCTCGACAACTACTCGCTCGATATCAGCGACGCCCGCGCGCGGCTGAACGCCGAGTACGCCAGGGATTGTTTGCCGAAGGGGTCTACGGCGAGCCTTCCATCGACAAGCGGTTGAAGCAGCAAGACGCAACTGCCGTCATTTACAACGCCGAACCGGAAAGCAAAGAGCCCGGCCGAAGCCGGGCAATTCGCTCGGCGTGCGTTAGCTTTTCCATTTGGCCCCGAGCGCACCGAGGTCCGCTTTCTGAAGATCATCGAGCGTCATCGCGATCTGAACCTGGCACGTCGCGTCGAGCTTGAGAAACCAGGGTTCGGCGAGGCGGGGAATGTCGCTCGCGGTCGCAACCTCAAAGACGGCAATTGCACCTCGGGCGCCGTCCTGCTCGGTGAAATAGATCGCCTCGGGCTGGCATTCCTCCATGATTCTTCCGATCACATCGCCCGCGGTCCCTTCGAGAACTAGCGTGTTAAACGGTTGATTCGGAATCCTGATGTTAAAAATCATACGCATGACGCGTCTCCTTTTCGGCTGCTCACTGGTTCACGGCAAGACGCCTTAACGCTCGCCCATCCAGCATAGGAGCTATCGGCGCAAGAAAACGACAGACCCTAGAAATTGGCGCTCTCTCAATCGGTACGAGCCTTGCTTCTTTCCTCGTATCGACAAGGGCTAAGCAATAAGGGGACAGTCATGCAACGACTCAAGCAAATCGGAATGTTCGGCGCCATCGCCATGCTGGTGTTGTTCGGCGGCTGCACGCTCGGCGGGGCTGCCGTGGGCGGGGTCGCCGGCAATGAACTCACGCACCACAGCACCGCAGGCACGGTCGGCGGCGCAGTTGTGGGCGGTGTGGTGGGTTACGAACTGGGCAAATAGCCGTTCGCGCCGTCTTGCATCAGATGCTATAGGGCCGCATGAAGCCGATGCGGCGTAACGAATGCGCTTCGAAGAAATTGGCGAAGGCGGGTGATCAGCGTTTCGACCGAGTGAAATCATATAGCCGATGTCCGTGCAGGCTGTCGACGATACGGCTGCGCAGCCGCTCACGACGGTAGTGCCCTGCAATAAAGATGGCCGCCAAGACCAAGACCGAGATTCCTATCGCCATGCCGACCGCTGTCTCGTCCATGGTTGCTCCCTCGTTACGTCATGCTATGCGCATGAGAATACTTCGTTCGGGCGCATCCTGATAGGGTTAACGAGCGCCAATCTTTGCTGCCACGCTTTAGCAGCTACATATTTTCTGACGGCCGCTTGGCATAAGGCCCGACAAAAAAAGACGCCCGCTCGCGGCGGGCAAATTGGTCCTCCCACATGCGCTGACCAAGGGCCGGTTCGCGCATGGAGACATCCTGCGCGGGTCCCTTCAAAGAGAATGTGCGACGTGAGACTTAGCGTTGAACATTCGTCTACCTGAAAACCCGTGCACCGCTTTGCGGTTGCGTTCTGTCGACCCGCCTCATCCGCCATTCATCCGCCCGTATCCGCCAAGCTGGGTAAAACACCGCGCATTGATTCCCACCGGATGGAAATTTGACATTGTTTCTACGGGAATAGTGGGGCATGCTTCGCTTCATCGAAAGTCGATAGACGCCAGCCCATGCAGGACAAATCGAACACAGGCGCCGAGCGGATTCTTTACGTGCTCGCGTCGCTCGCGCATCACGGGCGCCCGATGTCCGTGAAGGAGCTGGTGGGGCACACCGGCCTCGCGCAGAGCACGCTTTACCGGCAGATCGCGATGCTCAAGCGCTGGGGCTTCGTCTCCGAAGAGGCCGGCCGCTATGCACCGGGCCCCGTCAGCCTCCAACTCGCGTTGAGCTTCGATCTCGGCTCGCACCTCGTCGAAGCGAGCCGCGAAGCCATGCAAAAGCTGGCGCGGATTTCGCAGGAAAGCGTCGGCCTCGTGGTTGCAGTCAAGGATCAGGCGGTGTGCCTCGACATGGTCGAGAGTTCACAATCGCTGCGCTGTTCGTTCGAGAAAGGCCGAGCGGTTCCATTGAAAGCGGGCGCGTCGGCGAAATCGCTGCTCGCGTTCATGGGCGAGCGCCGTCGCAGCGACATTCTCGACGACGTCTACGCAGACGACGCCGCTGGCCGCGCCGCGGCGAACATGCAACTCGAGCGCGTCCGCGCCGACGGCTTTGTCGTGAGCGATGGCGAAGTCGACCCGGGCGTGTGGGGCGTGAGCGCGCCCGTTTTCCATCGCTCGACGCGCGCAAGCCCAAGCGCCGCGACAATCACACTGATGGCGCCGTCGACGCGCGCCATCGGGCGCGAAGCGCAATTGATCGACGCCACGCGCAGCACCGCTCGGGAAATATCCGAGCGGCTTCAAACCCACTAACCAACGAGAAGTGCACCAACTGATAGAGAGCCGCAGCGTTGGTGCGCCGCGTCGATCCGACGACCGCGAACGATTGCGGTCAAGCCGGCCCGACCTCAGTGACGGTGCAACAGACTGCGTAATGGATGACGCCAATCGATTCGCCGCGCATCCTCGCTTTGCGCTTGCTGTCGGTGTTCCTGCCACAGTTCGTCCGAAAACAGGAACGCGACGATCAATAAGGGCAGGACAAGAAACGCGCCAAGTATCAGGTGCTCGATCACGATGGCCTCCGCATCGCCGTACTACAAAAAACGTCGTCTCATTTTAAGCTCGCTCCGGCGCCGATAGTTTGCGATTCCGCTATGGGCGCGTGGGCTCGACCTCACTTCCGTTTATGCCCCGATTACGTGCAAGCGGCGAGCCCGCGGCAATCCGCCATGCACCCGCCCGCATTCCCGCGTGGCGCCTGGCCCGGCGCGCCGCCCTCCGAGGCGCACCGGGCATGTCAAAAAGAACTCGGGAGGATCTGGCCTGACCAACCGATGCTTGCCGAATATGGATGCATCGCTTTTTAACGGAGGTCGATTCGTTTCAAACTCAACGCCTAGGGCCTGTCCAAACGAATAACGAGCCCTCGGCAAATCCGAGACCCAACGCCAAAGGAGAACGAAAATGGTCGTCGAACGAAACCACGCGCTGACAATTCGGCCGCTGGAGCGCCACGATTTGCGCTTTGTCCACGAACTGAACAACGACGCGAAAATCATGCGTTACTGGTTCGAGGAACCCTATGAAACCTTCTCGGAGCTGTCGCAGCTTTACGACCAGCACGTGCACGACCAGCGCGAGCGGCGCTTTGTCGTGATCGACGCCGCCGGCGAAACAGTCGGGCTCGTCGAGCTGATCGAGCTGGACTACATTCACCGGCGCGGCGAGTTCCAGATCATCATCGCGCCGAGCGCGCAAGGCCATGGCTACGCGACGATCGCGACGCGCCTCACCGTCGATTACGCGTTCTCGGTGCTGAATCTGCGCAAGATCTACCTGATCGTCGACAAATCCAACGTGGCCGCGATTCACGTCTACGAGAAATGCGGCTTTACCCACGAGGCGGAGCTGATCGAGGAGTTCTTCGGCAACGGCGCGTATCACAACGCGCTGCGCATGTGCATGTTCCAGAACGACTTCTTCACGCGCCGCGCCGAAGCGGCAGGCCGCTGATTACGCGGCGGCGTTTTTCCACGCCGCGGCAAACACCGCCGCGCATATCAGCAACGTACCGCCGCCGCGGTTCACCGCGCGCTGCACGCCGGTGCTGCGAATCGCGCGCCGCGCGCTCGACGCGAGCAACGCATAGCCGAACGCGTTGAGCGTCGCGAGGACGATGAAGGTCGCCTCGTAAATCACGATTTGGGGCCAGATAGCGATGTGCGTGTCGATGAACTGCGGCACGAAGGCGACAAAGAAAATGATGCTCTTGGGATTCAGCGTCGTCACCGCGTAGGCGTGCGCGAAGATGCGGCGCGTGCGCGTCTCGGAGATGTCCGCCGCGCCGGGGTCGCCGACGGGCGCGCGCCAGAGCTTGATGCCCAGGTAGATCAGATAGACGGCGCCGACCCACTTGAGCGCGGTGAACCAGGCCGCCGACGCCGCGAGAATCACGCCGAGGCCCAGCATCGATGCAGTCATCGCCGTCAGGTCGCCGAGCGCGACGCCCGCCGTGGTCGCGAACGCGTAGCGGCGGCCGTGGCCGAGCGCATAGGAAACGACGAGCAGCACCGTGGGACCGGGAATGGCAACCAAAATCGCCGATGCAATCGCGAACGGCAGCCAATGAGCGAATGTCATGGAGAGACTCCGGGGAATAGCCGGATTTATCCACGAAGCGCCGGACGATGCAACCCGATTTTTCTTGCGCGGGCTATCGGCTTTTGCCAATCGCCGGGCCGTCGAAGCATCGCTCGCCGATATTCGTCCGCATGCATCGCCCCCGCAGCGGCATGCTCCTCGCTCAATAGTCACTATATGGCGTGCATAGCGAAAATCGTCGCGCGAGCAGGCATTCTTTTTATTCTGTATTCAGCCCCATATTTCGCGGTGCGCGAAGAAAGCTGGAAGCGACTTTATGTGCGGCGCGTCAAAATCGTATTTCGAATTATTAAGCAGCTTAATTGTTGGCGAGTGTTTTCCCTAACGAGTCGAAAAGCCTTATCTGGTGTGCCATTCAGGTGGTCCTCTTGAATTCGACGGGAAGCTGGTCTGCGAGATTTGAGGGCTCGGAGACCCAGGCCGGCCCCACGCACACGGTGCGACAATTCGTCGCTATTGCAGGTGCACACAAGATGTGCTTGTTGTTTCGCCAGTTTGATCTAGATTGAAAAGCCCGGGTTTTCTATTGCCTTTAAATACATAGCTAACCTGAGTAAACCCGCATGGAGGCAGACCATGATGAAGCGCGCAGGGATTCTCTTCTCACTCGTCGGTTTGTTTGCAGCCGCCTCGGTGGCGCAAGCACAAGACACGGTCATCAGGCCGGCACAGACCTTCCAGTTCAGGCCGAATTCCTACGGGTGCTTGTCGAAAGACAAACTCGATTCCGCCTACCATCATGGCCAAGCTGGCGAGCAGCAGCAAATGCAGGAGTACTTCTCAGGCTATGAGTGTCTGTCGACACCCGAGAACTCCGATTTCCGCGTCGTGCGCGTGGTTGGCCACGACGTCGAATTCGTGAATGCCGGCAACGGCGACACGCAAGGTCTCTGGACGAGCGACCGCTTCATCAAGCAGTGATCCGACGCCGCCTCGCGCGGCGCGATTGCGGTTTGCTCGAGCGCCGGCGGCATGATGCCGGCGGCGCTTGTACGCGTTTCGAAAAGAACGGCTTGGCTCACGCCAAGCCGTTTTCTGTTTGTTCAGCTTGTCGGCCTCATTCTCGAGTTGCGCTGATGGCACGTGCCGCTGCCGCGCAGCCGACGCCATACCGTTCCCTTCAGTTTCCCGCGCCGAATTCGTTCATTCGGTATCATCACGCGCCAACCCTAAACGTTGGCGCAACGCGCCGCACCGGCACGCGGCGTGCTTCGCTCCACACCCGGCCTCCATTCTCCTGACTCGCACGCGAGCGAGTCGTATCTGGTGCTGCATGGCTCTCAAATCAACGATCTACAAAGCAGAACTGCAAATTGCCGACATGGATCGGCATTACTACGGTGATCACGCGCTGACGATCGCGCGCCATCCGTCGGAAACCGACGAGCGGATGATGGTGCGCGTCGCCGCGTTCGCGCTTTTCGCGCACGAGCGGCTCGAGTTCTGCAAGGGGCTGTCGGATACCGACGAGCCCGACCTCTGGCAAAAGGATCTGACCGGCGCGATCGAGACGTGGATCGAAGTCGGCCAGCCCGACGAACGGCGCATTTCGAAGGCGAGCGGCCGCGCCAATGAAGTCGTCGTGATCGCCTACGGCGGCAAGACTTCGGATATCTGGTGGCAGGGCGTGCGCGGCAAGGTCGAACGGTTGTCGAACGTCACGGTGTGGTCGCTCGGCGAAGGCGTCGCCGAATCGCTCGGCCAACTTGCGGCACGCACGATGCGCCTCCAGATGACGGTGCAGGACGGCGCGGCGTGGCTCGGCAGCGCCGACGCCGATCCAGTGGCGATCGAATGGACCGTGTTGAAGGCGCCGGCGCAGGCGTGATGCGCGAGAACGCGCGCGAATCTGGCGGATCGGCAGGCACGGCAACAACCACGCTGCGCCGCGCTTCCCGTTGCGGTAACTAGATCGCGCGCGCCGCCTCCGGCGGCCCTTTCAGCTCGACCATGTTGTGCTCCGGATCGAACAGATATAGCGATGGGCCGTAGCCGTCGGCGCCATAGCGGCGGCCGAGTTCGCCCAGCTCGATGCCTTGTGCGGAAAGATGCGCGCGCAGCGCGTCCCCATCGAACGGATCCACGCGCAGGCAAAGATGATCCATGTTGCGGCCCGCACCGGGCACGCCGCTGCCGGCACGATCGAGCGGCCCGCCGGTTGCGAGCAGATCGATCAGCGAGCGGCCGGCTCGAAGCTGAATCAGCCCGATGTCGCGCTGTTCTTTTTCGACCTTGCAGCCAAGCACGCTGCAGTAGAAGTGGGTCATCGCTTCGAGATCGGCGACGCGAATCACGACGTGATCGATCTCGCGAATAGTGAACTTCATGTGGGGTGTCTCCTTCGGGGGGAAGTCACTTGAAGTTTACCGCCGGCGTGTAACGTTCCGGTGCGCGTCGAAGGACCAGAGCGGCAAATCACCTAAGAACGCGGAACGTACAGACGAAAAAAAGCCCGTTCACGAGGAACGGGCTGAATCCATATCAGGAGGAGACATGGAGGAGACAGGAACCACTATACACAACCGGATGGTGCGACGCAATAAATTTTGCGTTAAAAGTTGTTAAATGGACAAACTGTCGCGTTTTAGCATGCCGCAACTTCGTCACCTAGCCGTCACACAGTGCGCCGAACGCGTGCATCGAATGACAGCGCAAGAACCGGGGCGTAGTGTTGCGACAAGGGGCCTACAGTCACATCGTCGACTTGTGACCATAGGACGAGAGGGACGAGATGAAAACCGCTTATTCGACCGATGCCGAACGCTGGAGCGCCGTCGCCAAGCATGACGCGCAGGCGGACGGCGAATTTTTCTACGCCGTAAAAACGACCGGCGTGTTCTGCCGGCCGTCGTGCGCGTCGCGTCAGCCGCGGCGCGAAAACGTCGATTTCTTCGCTACCGTGGACGAAGCGCGCGCCGCCGGCTATCGCGATTGCAAGCGCTGCCAGCCTGGCGGTCTGCCGCGCGAGCTCGCGATCGTGAACCGCGCGTGCGCCGCGCTCGACGCCGATCCGCAGCAGCGCCTCACGCTCGCGCAGCTGAGCGATGCCGTCCACGTGAGCCCGTTCCATCTGCAGCGGCTCTTCAAGCGCGTGGTGGGCGTGTCGCCACGGCAGTACCAGGCGGCACGGCGCGGCGCGGCGTTGCGCGACGCTTTGCAGCGGGGCGACGGCGTGACGCGCGCCGCCGTCGACGCGGGCTACAACTCGGCGTCGCGGCTCTACGACACCGCCGCGACTGAACTCGGCATGGCGCCGTCGACTTACCGGCGCAAGGGCGCGGGCTTGCGCGTGTACTACGCGAGCGCGCCGACGATGCTCGGCTTCGTGTTGGTCGCCGCTACGGCGAAGGGGATCTGCAAGATCGCGTTTAGCGACGCTGCGGACACACTGAGCGACGAGCTGCAAAGCACGTTCGCCAACGCGGAGCTGATCGAGGACCAGGCGCGCATCGCGCCGTTCATCACGCAGATCGACGCGTATCTGCACGGCACGCGGCAATCGTTCGATTTGCCGCTCGATATCGCGTCGACCGCGTTCCGGCAGCGAGTTTGGGACGCGCTGCAGCGCATTCCGTACGGACAGACGCGCAGCTATACGCAGATCGCCGAGGCGCTCGGCTCGCCGAGCGCAGTGCGAGCCGTGGCAAGCGCGTGCGCGTCGAATCCGGTCGCGCTTGCGATACCATGCCATCGCGTCGTCCAAAAGGGCGGCGCACTCGCCGGCTATCGTTGGGGGCTGCCGCGCAAGGCGGCATTGCTCCAAGCCGAAGCGCAGCACGCGCGCGAGGCGGTCGCGAGCGACGACCTGGATGACGCAGCTTGAGCGCCGCCGCCCGACACGCCACTGCGAACGCCGCCTCATCCGCCACGCTCGAGTTGCGGTTCAAAGCGCCGTATGACTGGCCGCGCGTCCTACGCTTTTTCGCGGGACGCGCGAGCCCAGGCGTCGAAGCGGTCGAAGACAGCGCCTACCGCCGCGCGATCGAATGGCAGGGTGCAGCGGGCACGCTGACGGTGAGGCGCCACGCGCGCAAGCATTGTCTCGTCGCGACGATCGAAGGTGCCGCGAGTCAGCATGCCAATACACTCGCGCCGCATCTCGCAAAAATGTTCGATCTTGATGCGAACCCGGCCGAAATCAGCGGACACCTCGCGCGCGATCCGTGGCTCAAACCGCTCGTCGAGGCCGTGCCCGGCCTGCGTGTGCCCGGCGCGTGGTCAGGTTTCGAGCTGGTGGTGCGGGCCATCGTCGGCCAGCAGGTGAGCGTGAAGGCCGCGACGACAATCGTCGGCCGGCTCGTCACACGGGCCGGCAAGCGCATCGACGATCATCCGCACGAAGGCACCGCGTGGCGCTTCCCGACGCCCGCCGCGCTCGCGAGCGCGGATCTGGAAAAGATCGGCATGCCCGGCAAGCGAGTGGCCGCGCTGCAGGGATTCGCGCAAGCGGTCGCATCAGGCGCAGTGCCGCTCGACGCCGCGAGCGCCGCACCCGCCGACCCGGCTGCGTTGCGCGCGGCGTTGCTCGCGCTGCCGGGCATCGGCCCGTGGACCGTCGAATACGTCGCGATGCGCGCGTGGCGCGACGCCGACGCCTGGCCGTACGCCGACCTCGTCCTGATGCAATCGCTCATCGCGCGCGACGGCGCGCTCACACGGCCCGCCGCTCAGCGCGCACGCACGGAGGCGTGGCGTCCGTGGCGCGCGTATGCGGCGATGCACTTCTGGAACGACGTGACGGACCGCGCGAACGGCGCACGTGGCGGCTGACCGACACTCGCAG
>DATGHJ010000619.1:0-5642 GCA_035308085.1 Trinickia sp.
TTTCCATGCCGACGCGCATGAGTTCCGCTTCACGCTCCGGCGACATGTCCTGGTAGTGAATCCAGCGGTGCCCGTGGCACGCGATCTCGTGGCCCAGCTCGACGAACGCGCGGCTCAGCTCGGGATGACGCTCCATCGCCATGCCGACGCCGAATACCGTCAGCGGCAGCTTGCGCTTTTCGAACTCGCGCAGAATGCGCCAGACCCCCGCGCGCGAACCGTACTCGTAGATCGATTCCATGCTCATGTGCCGCGCCGGATAGGCCGCCGCGCCGACGATCTCGGAGAGGAATTGCTCGGACGCCGGATCGCCGTGCAGCACGCAATTTTCGCCGCCCTCTTCGTAATTGAGCACGAATTGGACAGCCACGCGCGCGCGGCCGGGCCAATTGGCCTGCACCGGATTACGGCCGTAGCCGATCAGGTCGCGGGGATAGTTGGGATCGAGTGGCATGGTTCGAGAAACCTTAGTGCAGGGAAACGCACGGGACGGGAGACGCGCGGGAATCCGGGGCCGTGAAACTGGGCTTGTGCACCTCGAAAATGTGCGGAAATCCAGTCATTTTCGAGGTGCACCAGGATGAAGGCAGTGTAGCGAAAAGGTCCGGGTGCGCCCATACACCCGGACGGATAGTGCGGGTCAGACGGTGTGTATGTGCGGCGCAGCAACGGCCTTATCCGCTGGGCCGGAGGCCGGGTTTTCCCCAGGGTCCGCCACCGGCGCGGCCCGGCGCGCGGCCGCCATCGGGCGCGCGATCGCGGGCGCCGGGCTGAAGCGCTCGAACGCGCCGTCGTAGCGCTTCGGCAGCGGCCGGGCATAGTCGCCGCGCTTCGCCGTGAAGAGCTTCAGCGCGACGAGCGCCTCGACCCATTTGACCGCCGCCGTCACGCCCTCCACGACCGGCGCGCCGATCGCATCCTCGATTTCCGCGCACAGCTGCGCCATGCCGGCGCAGCCGAGCACGATCGCATCGGAGCCGTCCTCGTCGAGCGCGCGGCGGCACTCATCGGTAATGATTCGGCGCGCCGGCGAGCCGGGGCGGTCGAGGTCGAGCACGGCCACGTCGGTTGCGCGCACGTTGCGGCAAAACCGTTCCATCCCATAGCGCTCGGCAAGATGCCACGCCATGCCGCAGGTGCGGGCAAGCGTCGTCACGACCGAGAAGCCCGGCGCCAGCACGCTCGCCGCATGCATCGCCGCCTCGGCGATGCCGATCACCGGCCCGCGTGCCAGCTCGCGCGCCGCGTATAGCCCCGGGTCGCCGAAGCACGCAATCACGTAGCCGTCGAAGCCCTCGCGTTCGCCCGCGCTGATTTCGGCCAGCAGGCCGGGCGTGGCGAGCGCCTCGTCGTAATAGCCTTCGATCGACGGCGGCCCCATCGTCGGGCTTACCGCCACGACCTCGGTGCCGCTTGCCGCGACGCTCGCGGCGCAACGCCCCATCGCGTCGGTCATCCGCTGGGTGGTATTGGGATTGATCAGTTTGATTCGCATGTCCGTTCTCTGCTTGACTGTGAATTACTTCGCGCGCACGAGGAGCCGATAGACGACACCGCTCACCAGCACGCCGACGAACCACGAGTAGTTGGCCGCCTCCTGCAATGCCGGGATCAATACGCAGGCCATCGCGATCACCGCGGCGGGCAAGAGCGCGAACACCGCGCGATAGTTGACGCCGTTGCGATACCAGTACGCGCCCTTCTCCGAGACCGAATAGAGATCGTCGAGCACGACTTTCTGGCGCTTGACCAAGTAGAAATCGACGATCAGCACGCCGTAGAGCGGCCCGATGAAGCACCCGAGCACGTCGAGCGTGTAATGGATCACGGCCGGGTTGTTGAACAGGTTCCACGGCGTGATGAAGATCGACGCGACCGCCGCCAGCATCCCGCCCGCACGCCAGCTGATGAAACGCGGTGCGACGTTGGAGAAGTCGAACGCGGGCGACACGAAGTTCGCGACGATGTTGATGCCGATGGTGGCGATCGTGAAGGTCAGCGCGCCGAGGATCACCGCGCTCGGATAGTCGATACGGCCGACGGTTTCAACCGGATCGGTAATCAGTTCTCCGAACACCGGCAGCGTCGCCGCCGTCGTGACGACCGTCACGAGCGAGAACATGAGGAAGTTCACCGGCAGGCCCCAGAAGTTGCCGCGCTTCACGCTGCCGAAGCTCTTGCAGTAGCGCGAGAAGTCACCGAAGTTCAGCATCGGTCCCGAGAAGTACGAGACGACGAGCGAGATCGCCGTGATCATCACCGGCACGACTTCGAGACCGTGATACTTCACGCCGCCGAGGTTCAGGCCGATGTTGCGCCAGCCCGCGCGCCAGATCATGTAGCCGGCCAGCATGAACATCACGACATAGACGGCAGGGCCGGCAAAGTCGATGAACTTCTTGATCGTCTCCATCCCGTTCCAGAACACTAACGCCTGCAGCACCCACAGCAGCATGAAGCCGGCCCAGCCGAGCGTCGACAGGCCCGCGAAGCCGTGGTGGTGCACATCCGCGTACGGCAGCAACTGCGGGACGAACTTGAGCACGACGATCACGAGCGCGCTCGAGGCCAGATACGTCTGGATTCCATACCACGCCACCGCGATCAGGCCGCGAATCACGGCGGGTACGTTCGCGCCGAGCACGCCGAACGTCGCGCGGCACGCGACCGGATACGGCACGCCGTTCAGCTGGCTCGGCTTCGCGATCAGGTTGCAGAAAACGTTGACGATGCCGATGCCGACCAACAGCGCCACGAGCACCTGCCAGCTCGTCAGGCCCAGCGCGAAGAGACTCCCCGCGAACACATAGCCGCCGACGCTGTGCACATCCGACATCCAGAACGCGAAGATGTTGTAAGCACCCCAGCCTTGATGCCGCAGCGGCGCGAGGTCTTCGTTGTAGAGACGCTCGCTGTAGCCTGCCGGCAGATGCGCGCCGCTGTGGGCGTCGCCTGCCTCGCTCGCGCCGAACGCCGGCATCGCGGGACTGTCTTGTGTTGCACTGAACTGAGCCATGACCTCTCCTTGATGAGTGTCGATCGATTGACATTCGATAGTCGATTCGTCCGACGCCATGCCGCGGCTGTCCATGAGGACCACTAACGGCAGCGTCGCCAACGCCGCGGTTGTCTCCGTACTTACGTACTTGTGTTTATCGCTGCGACGCAGGCCGCGGGCCTCGCCGTTGCGTTGGGAAGGCGCCGAACCGTTGGCGGTCCGGCGCAAGGTCCTTTATTTACCGCTCGATTCCGAGCCCGCCAGCGAACCAAACACTTCGCGCAGATCGGCCGCGCCTTGCGCCGGGCGGTCGAGCATCTTCAATTCGACGCTTTGCAGATGGCTCGACATCAATGTCGCGGCTTGCTTCGCATCGCCCGCCTCGATCGCCGCGAGGATCGCCTCGTGGTCCTCGAACGAACACGGGCTGCGCCCTAGCGACTCGTACAGCGCCGAAATCAGGGTCGAGCGCGCGACCAATCCGTCTAAACAATCGCACAGCACTGTGTTACCGGTCAGCGCGGCGAGCTCGGTGTGGAATTCGCCCGAAAGCCGGATCCACGCCGGGAAATCGCGGGTTTGGAACGCCTTGCGCTCGCGCCCGATCATGCCGCCGATCGTCTTCAGGCGCCGCGCGCCGTGGGCGTGCTCTGCGCAAACCCGCTCGACCACCGCCAGCTCAATGATCCGGCGCATCTCGAACACCTCGTGCACTTCCTGAAGCGACGGGCTTGCCACGAAGGCGCCGCGATTCGGCTCCAGGTCGACCAGGTGATCGGTCGCCAATTGGGCGAGCGCCTGGCGGATCGGCCCGCGCTTCACACCGAATACTTCGCATAACTGCGCTTCGGTCAACTTCGCGCCGGGCGCAAGGCGGTGCTCGAGGATCGCGGCGCGAATGCGCTCGGCGATCGCCTCGGGTTTCAATCCGCCGGACTCGGCAAGTTTCGTGTCGGACATCATGTGCGTCTCGCTATGGGTTGTATCCTAGTTTGGACATTAAAATTGTCAACAATTTTTTATGCGATTTTCGACAATCTGCTGTGTAGCGGGCTTGCGGCAGATACGCTCAGAAGGCTGGCGTGCTCTAAAAGCGTACTTAAATGCTACACCGCTACGCGGCGCCCTCGCCATTTTGTCAACAATTACACCTGCTTGATAGGGCTCGATCACCCTTATGCGAAGTGGAATTTCCGACAGTTAGTTGCGTAGCGAGGGCAATAAAAAAGGCGGGGAACATCCCGCCTTCTCGACCCACCCTGCTCGCGGCCTAGCTCAGATGCGGGTATTCAGACGCCGTCAGCCTGAAGCCGTGCGGGTTCGCGACCAGACGCGCCTTCGCGCCGACCGGGACCGTCACCATGTTGTCGATATGGCCGAACGGCAGCCCCGTGATCACCGGAATGCCGATCACCGAGCGGACCTGCTCGATCATCGCGTGCAGGTCGTAGCCGTTGTCGTAGTCGAACGCCTGCCCGCCCGAGAAATCACCCAGCACGAGCGCCTGCTGCTCCGCCAGGATGCCGGCCAGGTGCAGTTGATAGATGAGGCGCTCGATCCGGAACGGCTGCTCGTTCACGTCTTCGAGAAACAGGATGCCGCCCTGCACCGGCGGCATGTACGGCGTGCCGACCAGCGCCGCGATCGTCGCCAGATTGCCGCCCCAGAGCGTGCCGGTCACGTCGACCGTTTGCGTCTGCGGAACGTCGATCACGAGCGTGAAGGAAGGCTTCGTCACCGTGTCCCAGAAATGATGCATCGTGTAGGCGCTCAGTTCCGGCGCGCCGAAATTGGTGGCGAACATCGGCCCCCCAAAGGTCGTCACGCCCGAGCGCGCGAGCAGCGCGAATTGGATCGCGGTGAAATCGCTGTGCCCGACCAGCACGACCGGCTGGTCGCGCAGCCGCCGCTGCAGCCCTTCGTAATCGAGCCCATGCAGGATGCGAACCGCGCCGTAGCCGCCGCGCACGGCGAGCACCACGTCCGGCAGCGGCTGGGTGGCGTCGGCGAGGCGGTTCAGGTCGGCCGCGCGTTCGCCGTCGGTGCCGCCGAAGCGCTGATAGCGGCGCCGGGTGGCCTCCAGACCTTTGACCTTGTGCCCTTGCGCGTGCAACCGGGCGAGCCCGCGCTCGACAGTGGCCGGGTCCTGCGGATACCCGGAAGGCGCGATCAGTTCGATGGTGCGGTGAGCAGTCATGGCCGTGTGCCGACGAGGCGATATGGAAGAGTTTAGACGGGCTCGGTCGGGCCGTGTGTGCGGGCGGCCTCTGCCTCGGCCGCGCGTGCGGCCCGAATCGCGCGGCGCCGGTCTGCGAAGAACGACTTGAGCGCCTGGCCGCACTCGGCTTCCAGCACGCCGCCCGTCACGGACGTGTGGTGATTGAGCTGAAGATTCGCGAAGGCGTCGACGACGCTGCCGCACGCGCCCGTCTTCGGATCATAAGCGCCGAACACCACGCGGGCGATACGCGCGTGCATGATCGCGCCGGCGCACATCAGGCAAGGCTCGAGCGTCACGTAGAGTTCGCAGCCGGGTAAACGGTAGTTGGCGAGCGCCTGGGCGGCCGCGCGCAGCGCGACCATTTCGGCGTGCGCCGAGGGATCATGCCCGCCGATCGGATGATTGAAGCCGGTGGCAATCACC
>DATGHJ010000620.1:0-4976 GCA_035308085.1 Trinickia sp.
CTCGAATTGCTGCTGCAAGCGGCGAAAGACCCGAACGTCGTCGCGATCAAGCAGACGATCTACCGCACCGGCACTGATTCGCCGTTGATGGACGCGCTCATGCAAGCGGCGCGCAACGGCAAGGAAGTGACGGTCGTCGTCGAACTGCTCGCGCGCTTCGACGAGGAAACCAACATCAACTGGGCCGCGCAGCTCGAAGCGGTGGGCGCGCATGTGGTGTACGGCGTCGTCGGTCACAAGTGCCACGCGAAGATGATGCTGATCGTGCGGCGCGTGACGTCCGGCGGCAAGTCGGTACTCAAGCGCTACGCGCACCTCGGCACCGGCAACTACCATCCGCGCACGGCGCGTCTGTACACCGACTACGGCCTGATGACCTCCGACCAGAAAATCTGCGAGGACGTGCATCACGTGTTTCAGCAGTTGACCGGCATTGGCGGCGAATTGTCGTTGCACGAGTTGTGGCAATCGCCGTTCACGCTGCATCCGCGGCTCGTCGAGGCGATTCGCGCGGAAGCCGAAAATGCTCGCGCGGGCAAGAAAGCGCGCATCGTCGCGAAGATGAATGCGCTGCTCGAACCGACGGTCATCGCCGAACTATACGAAGCGTCGCAGGCGGGCGTGAAGATCGATTTGATCGTGCGCGGCGTGTGCTCGTTGCAGCCGGGCGTGGCCGGGCTGTCGGAGAACATCACGGTGCGCTCGATCGTCGGGCGCTTCCTCGAGCATCACCGGATTTTCTATTTCTACGCGGACGGCGCGGAAAACGTCTTTCTGTCGAGCGCCGATTGGATGGATCGCAACTTCTTCCGTCGCGTCGAAGTGGCGTTCCCGATCAAGAACCGGCGCCTGAAGCGCCGCGTGATTGCGGAAGGCTTGTCGGCGTTCATCGGCGACAACCAATGCGCGTGGATCATGCAAAGTGACGGGCACTATCGGCGCCGGCGACCGGGCAAGTCGATACGCAACGCTCAACTCAACTTGCTCGCCAAGTTCTGTTCGTAGTGCGGAGTGCACGGCTTCTGCCCCGCACGCGGCCCGCTCTTATCGTTTGATTGTCTGATCGGCAGACCGTCAGCGCTTCGCTTGGCGCCTTAAGCGTGCGTCGTCTGATGGCGCATCGAGCGCTGCGCGGGGAAGCGCACCGTGAACGTGCTCCCGCGCCCTTCTTCGCTCTTCACATCGAGCACCGCGTCGTGCCGTTGCAGCACGTGCTTGACGATCGCGAGCCCAAGCCCGGTGCCTCCCGTATCGCGCGAACGGCTCCGGTCGACGCGATAGAACCGCTCGGTCAGGCGCGGAATGTCCGCGGCCGGAATGCCGAAGCCGCTGTCCGTCACCGAAAACACCGCGCTATTGCCGATCATCCGCCAGTCGACGTGGATCGTGCCGTCGTCCGGCGTATAGCGGATCGCGTTCGTCACCAGATTGCCGAGCGCGCTCAGGATTTCCGTCTCGACGCCCTTGACCGTCAGCGTCTCGTCGATATCGAACGTGATCCGGTGCCTATCGCCCGAGAGCGTCGCCGCGTCCTCGCGCAAATGCCGCACCACCGAACCCATGTCGATCACATGATCGCTCGGCGGCTTGTTGTCGCCCTCGAGCTTCGCGAGCACGAGCAAGTCGTCGACGATGTGCCGCATGCGCGACGCCTGCTGCTCCATCAGCTCCAGATAGCGCATGCGCTCCTCCTCGCCGAGCGGCAACTCGCGCATGGTCTCCAGAAAACCCGACAGCACCGTGAGCGGCGTCTTCAATTCGTGCGATACGTTCGCGACGAAATCGCGCCGCATCGAATCGGTGCGCTCGAGTTCCGTAATGTCCTGCGACAGTACGAGCTTGCGATTCTCACCATACGGAAACACCTGCACCGACAGCACGTTCTGGCGCTTGTCGCCCATGCCGCGCATGATGAGCATTTCCTCGTAGTGCTGGGAATTCAGATAACGGACGAACTCCGGACGGCGCACGAGGTGGGTCACGTGCTGACGTAAATCGCGCTTTGCATCGAGACCGAAGTGCTCCTCGGAGATCGCGTTGCACCATTCGATCTGATCGTGGTCGTCGAGCATCGCGACGCCGTTCGGCGACGCCTGGATTGCCTGTATGAAACGCGAGTGTTGCTGCTCGACCTGCCGCACCTGCGCGTGCCAGCGCTTCGCGAGCTTGTGCAGCCGATAGTAGATTTCACCCCAGACGCCCGGTGCGCTCGGCACTTCGCCGTACACGGGCGCATCGAGCAGGCGCCAGAGGCGCTGCGTGTGATAGAGCGCAAAGAGACCCTGAGCGACGAGCGCGATAACCGCGAGCATCAACGCCGCCTTGACGCCGGCGAATGCGCCGAGCGCCACGCACAGAACAGCAAGCAACACGAGCGACACAATCGAGCGCGCCCAGATGATGTTCATGTGTGTAGAAATCCCGCGATCGAGAGGAAGACGCACGCCGTGACAGGACATCACAGCGGGCGAAGCTGAAACCGCCGGCTTGATCTTGACCGGCGGCTAAACCCTACGCGTTATGCAGCGATCGTTTAAGCGCTCTTCGCGAGCCGGTAGCCGCTGCCGCGCACCGTTTCAATCATAGCATCGCAGCCCGCGGGCTTGAGCGCCGCCCGCAGCCGCTTGATGTGCACGTCGACGGTGCGCTCCTCGACGAACACGTGATCGCCCCACACCTGGTCGAGCAATTGCGTGCGGCTGTGCACGCGCTCCGGATGGGTCATGAAGAAGTGCAGCAGACGGAACTCGGTCGGGCCGAGGTCGAGCTTGATCTCGCTGCCTTCCGCGTGCGCGGCGACGCGATGCGTAGCCGGATCGAGCTTCAGGCCGTTGATCGCGACCACGTCTTCGGTCAACTGCGGCGCGCGGCGGCGCAGGACCGCCTTGATGCGCGCCATCAGTTCCTTTGGCGAGAACGGCTTCGTCACGTAATCGTCCGCGCCGATCTCGAGACCGAGCACCTTGTCCTGCTCATCGCCGCGCGCAGTCAGCATGATGATCGGAATGTGCTTGGTGCGCTCGTTGTTGCGCAGATCGCGTGCGAACGCGATGCCTGACTTGCCCGGCAACATCCAGTCGAGCAGGACGAGATCGGGCAGCACATCGCTGATCAGGGTCTGCGCCTGCTCGGCGTTGTACGCGCGAATCGCGCAATGTCCCGCGTGCTGAAGATTCACCGAAATCAGTTCGGAAATCGCGGGTTCATCTTCAATGACGAGAATGCTGCTGGGCATCGGCACCTCTGGACCTTTTAGCTGAGAGCTTCGCGCTCAAGCGCGTCGCGCGACTTATGCCGCACGTCCGTGCCCTTCACGATGTAGATGATGAATTCGGCGATGTTCTTCGCGTGATCGCCGATCCGCTCGATCGCCTTCGCGATGAACAGGAACTCGAGCCCCGCCGAGATCGTGCGCGGGTCTTCCATCATGTAGGTGACGAGCTTGCGCACGAAGGCGCGGAATTCCTCGTCGATCGCCTTGTCGTCGCGCACGATCTGCGCGGCGGCCACGGTGTCGAGGCGCGCGAACGCGTCGAGCGCGCGGCGCAGGATCGATACGGCCATGTCGCCCGACACCTTGATCTCGGCGATGTTGACCGTGCGCGACGCGCCGTCTTCCATCAAGCGCTTCACGCGCTTGGCGATCTTCTCGGCTTCGTCGCCGGCGCGCTCGAGATTGGTGATCGTCTTCGAGATCGCGAGCAACAGACGCAGGTCGCGCGCGGCCGGCTGGCGGCGCGCGATGATGTTGCTGCATTCCTCGTCGATCTCGACTTCCATCGTGTTCACGCGCTCTTCCGCGGCGATCACCTGATCGGCCACGTCGGCGTCGAACTGGTTGAGGGCCTGCATCGCGTGGGTGATCTGCGATTCGATGAGGCCGCCCATTTCGAGCACCTTCGAAGAGACCAGGTTCAGATCAGCGTCGAATTGGCTCGACAGGTGTTTATCGGACATGATGAGCTCCCGCGGTCTTGGTTTTTGCCTCAGCCGAAGCGGCCGGTAATGTAGTCCTCGGTTTCCTTGCGGACCGGCTTGATAAAGATCTTTTCCGTATCGCCGAACTCGATCAATTCACCGAGATACATATAGGCAGTGTAGTCCGAACAACGCGCCGCCTGCTGCATGTTGTGCGTCACGATCACGACCGTGTAGTCGCTCTTGAGCTCCGCAATCAGCTCTTCGATGCGGCCCGTCGAGATCGGGTCGAGCGCCGAGCACGGCTCATCGAGCAGCAGCACTTCCGGACGGATCGCAATGCCGCGCGCGATGCACAGACGCTGCTGCTGGCCGCCCGAGAGGCCGTAGCCGCTCTGGTTGAGCTTGTCCTTCACTTCGTTCCAGAGCGCCGCTTTGGTGAGCGCCCACTCGACGCGGTCGTCCATCTCCGAGCGCGGCAGCGTCTCGAACATCTTCACGCCGAACGCGATGTTGTCGTAGATCGACATCGGGAACGGCGTCGGCTTCTGGAACACCATGCCAATGCGCGCGCGCAACAGCGAGATGTCGCGCTTGGTCGTCAGCAGGTTTTCGCCGTCCATCATGATCTCGCCCTCGGCCCGCTGTTCCGGGTAGAGCGCGTACATCTTGTTGAACGTGCGCAAGAGCGTGGACTTGCCGCAGCCCGACGGGCCGATGAACGCGGTCACCTTGTTTTCGTACAGCGACAGGCTGATCGCCTTCAGCGCCCTGGCGTCGCCGTAAAAGAAATTCAGATCGCGGATCGAGATTTTCTCGGACAATCCGGCGCGATCGACCGCGGCGTGGGTAACCGAAGGGACTGAAACTGTGGCTGTATCGGTCATGACTTACTTTCCGGATCTCACGAGGGAACGCGCGGTGATGCTGAGAGTCAGAACGGCAAGGGTGATGATGAGGGCGCCGGTCCAGGCCAAGGCCTGCCAGTCCTTGTAGGGGCTGAGCGCGAACTGGAAGATCACGACCGGCAAGCTTGCGATCGGCCCGTTGAGATTGGT
>DATGHJ010000621.1:0-10997 GCA_035308085.1 Trinickia sp.
GAGATCGATCTGCAAAAGCAGAAGGTCGACCTGATGTCGTTTTCGGCGCACAAGACATACGGCCCGAAGGGTATCGGCGCGTTGTTCGTGCGTCGCAAGCCGCGCATCCGCATTGAAGCGCAAATGCACGGCGGCGGTCACGAGCGCGGCATGCGTTCGGGCACGCTCGCGACGCACCAGATCGTCGGCATGGGTGAAGCGTTCCGGATCGCGCGCGCAGAAATGGCGACGGAAAACGAGCGCGTGCGGATGCTGCGCGACAAGCTGCTGCGTGGGCTCTCGGAGATCGAAGAGGTCTACGTGAACGGCGACATGGAACAGCGCATTCCGCATAACTTGAACATCAGTTTCAATTTCGTCGAAGGCGAGTCGCTGATCATGGCGATCAAGGATGTCGCGGTGTCGTCGGGTTCGGCGTGCACGTCGGCGTCGCTGGAACCGTCGTACGTGCTGCGCGCGCTCGGCCGCAACGACGAGCTCGCGCACAGCTCGATCCGCTTCACGGTCGGCCGCTTCACGACGGAACAGGATGTCGAATACGTTGTCAATCTGTTGAAGAGCAAGATTGCAAAACTGCGCGATCTGTCGCCGCTTTGGGAGATGCATCAGGACGGCATCGATCTGTCGACGATCAAGTGGGCCGCGCACTAAACACGCGCTGGCAACCCGAATGTCGCGATCGTTCGCGCGCTGAACCGAATCAAGGAGTATGACCATGTCTTACAGCAACAAAGTTCTGGACCATTACGAAAACCCGCGCAACGTCGGCTCGTTCGCGAAGGACGACGATGCGGTCGGCACCGGCATGGTCGGCGCGCCCGCGTGCGGTGACGTGATGAAGCTGCAGATTCGCGTCGGCGCCGACGGCGTCATCGAAGACGCGAAGTTCAAGACGTACGGCTGCGGTTCGGCGATCGCATCGAGCTCGCTCGTCACCGAATGGGTGAAAGGCAAGACGCTCGACCAGGCGCTCACGATCAAGAACACGCAGATCGCCGAAGAGCTCGCGCTGCCGCCGGTGAAGATCCACTGTTCGATCCTCGCGGAAGACGCGATCAAAGCGGCGGTCGCCGATTACAAGCAGCGCCACGGCGGTGAGCAAGCGTCGGACGAAGCGAAGCAACAGGTCGCCTGATTGGCGGGCCGCGGGACGAGAAGAACGCTATGGCAATCACATTGACGGATAAAGCTGCACAGCACGTGCAGAAATACTTGACGCGTCGGGGCAAAGGGCTCGGGCTGCGGCTCGGCGTACGCACGACCGGTTGCTCCGGTCTTGCGTACAAACTCGAATATGTCGATGAGCTCGCGCCTGAAGATCAGGTGTTCGAGAGCAACGGCGTCAAGGTCGTGGTCGATCCGAAGAGCCTGGCGTATATCGACGGCACCGAACTCGACTTCGCGCGCGAGGGCTTGAACGAGGGCTTCAAGTTCAACAACCCGAACGTGAAGGACGAGTGCGGCTGCGGCGAATCGTTTCGCGTCTAATCGAGGCTCGAGCGGGAAAGAGGCGGCGCGGGCCGCCTTTTTGTTTGCTGGCCTCCCATTTTCAACCGATGACGTAATCCGATGGCATCGATCAGCGGCAGCCACTTCGACCTCTTTCAACTGCCGGCGCGCTACGCGCTCGACGCGGACACGCTCGAGCGCGCGTACCGCGCCGTGCAGACTCAGGTGCATCCGGACCGCTTTGCCGCGGCCGGCGACGCGCAAAAGCGCGTCGCGATGCAATGGGCAACCCGCGCGAACGAGGCATATCGCACGCTGCGCGATCCGTTGAAGCGCGCGATCTATCTGCTGTCGATTCGCGGCGTCGATGTCGCAATGGAAAGCAATACGGCGATGGAGCCGGCGTTCCTGATGCAGCAGATGGAGTGGCGCGAGGGCGTCGAAGATGCGGCGGCGGCGAAGAACGTCGACGCGCTCGACGCGCTTCTCACCGAATTGCGCGACGAAGAGCGCGTGCGTTTCACCAAGCTCGCGGCATTGCTCGACAACGGCGCAGACCAGGCGGCGGCAGAGGCGGTGCGGCAATTGATGTTTATCGAACGCGTTGCGGCGGAAATCGGCACGCAAATCGAAAGACTCGAACACTGACGACAACGGGCGGCAAGTCAGCGGCCGAACACCAAGCGCTCGTCGCCCGGCAACGCGATAATGGCGGGGACACATGAACCCCGAAGAGTACTGATGGCTTTACTGCAAATTTCCGAACCCGGCATGGCGCCCGCGCCGCATCAGCGGCGCCTCGCTGTCGGTATCGATCTCGGCACGACGAACTCGCTCGTCGCCGCGGTTCGTAGCAGCATCCCCGAAGTGCTGCCCGACGAGCACGGCAACCTGCTGCTGCCCTCGGTCGTCCGCTATCTGGAGAAGGGCGGCCGGCGCATCGGCCACGCCGCGAAGGCGGAGGCGGCCTCCGATCCGCGCAATACGATCGTGTCGGTCAAGCGCTTCATGGGGCGTGGCAAGGAAGAAGTCGAGGGCCACGAGAACGCGCCGTATGACTTCGTCGATGCGCCCGGCATGGTGCAGATCCGCACCATCGATGGCGTGAAGAGTCCAGTCGAAGTGTCTGCCGAAATTCTCGCGACTCTGCGGCAGCGCGCCGAAGATTCGCTCGGCGACGAACTCGTCGGCGCGGTGATCACCGTACCCGCTTATTTCGACGAAGCGCAGCGTCAGGCGACCAAGGACGCCGCGCGCCTCGCGGGCTTGAACGTGCTGCGCCTCCTGAACGAACCGACCGCAGCCGCGATCGCCTACGGTCTCGACAACGCCGCGGAAGGGCTCTACGCGGTGTACGACCTCGGCGGCGGCACGTTCGATTTGTCAATCCTGAAGCTCACGAAGGGTGTGTTCGAAGTGCTGGCGGCAGGCGGCGATTCCGCGCTTGGCGGCGACGACTTCGATCACGCGCTGTTCCGCCACGTGCTCGCGAAGGCGAGCATCGACGCGAAGGGCCTGACGCCCGAAGACGTGCGTATGCTGCTCGATCGCGTGCGCGAGACGAAAGAGGCGTTGTCTACGGTTCCGAACGCGAAGCTTGAAGCCACGCTGTCGAGCGGCGCGAAGCTCGAGGTCACGGTCGACGAAACCGAATTCGCCGATCTCGTGCAGGACCTCGTGCAGCGCACCCTCGGGCCCACGAAGAAGGCGTTGCGCGATGCAAAGTTCGCGCCGAAGGACGTCAAAGGCGTTGTGCTGGTCGGCGGCGCGACGCGCATGCCGGTGATCCGGCGCGCGGTCGAAGCTTTCTTCGGTCAGCCGCCGCTCGTCAATCTCGATCCGGATCAGGTGGTCGCGCTCGGCGCGGCGATCCAGGCTGATTTGCTCGCGGGCAACCGCGGCGCCGAAGGCGACGACTGGCTGTTGCTCGACGTGATTCCGCTTTCGCTCGGTGTCGAGACGATGGGCGGGCTCACCGAAAAAATCATCCCGCGCAATTCGACGATCCCGGTCGCACGCGCGCAGGACTTCACGACCTTCAAGGACGGCCAGACCGCGATGGCGATCCACGTCGTCCAGGGCGAGCGCGAATTGGTATCCGATTGCCGATCGCTCGCGCGCTTCGAGTTGCGCGGTATCCCGCCGATGGCGGCGGGCGCGGCGCGCATTCGCGTGACGTATCAGGTCGATGCGGATGGCTTGCTGTCGGTGTTCGCGCGCGAGCAGCATTCGGGCGTGGAGGCGTCGGTTGTCGTCAAGCCGTCATACGGCCTGGCTGACGACGACGTCGCGCGCATGCTCGAAGAGAGCTTCAAGACTGCGGAAATCGACATGCGCGCGCGTGCGCTGCGTGAAGCGCAAGTCGAAGCGAAGCGCCTGCTCGAAGCGACCGAGGCGGCGCTCGCCGCGGACGGCGAGCTGCTTGACAACGACGAACGCGCGCAAGTCGACGCCTCGCTAGCCGGCCTGCGCGCGCTCGCCGAAAGCGACGATGCCGGTGCGATCGAAGCGGCAGCGAAGGCGCTCGCGGAACAAACCGATGAGTTCGCCGCGCGCCGCATGGACAAGGGCATTCGGCTCGCGCTGACGGGCCGCAAGCTGGACGAGATCTGAAACGCGTCGGATGAATTCATCGGCGGTGAATGAAGCCGCCGGCAACACACGCTGCGGCGCCCTGGCGCCGCGGCACATCACAGTCAAAACGGAATTCGTATGCCTCAAATCGTTGTGCTGCCTCACGTCGAACTGTGCCCGGAAGGGGCCGTGATCGACGCCGTGCCGGGCAAGAGCGTGTGCGACAGCCTGCTCGAGCACGGTATCGAAATCGAGCACGCATGCGAAAAATCTTGCGCTTGCACCACGTGTCATGTGATCGTGCGCGAAGGGTTCGACGCGCTGACGCCGTCCGAAGAAGACGAAGACGATCTGCTCGACAAGGCTTGGGGTCTCGAGCCGACCTCGCGACTGTCGTGTCAGGCGCTCGTGCCGGAAAACGAGGATCTCGTCGTCGAGATTCCACGTTATTCGATCAACCACGCGAAGGAAAATCACTGAACGAAGGAGCGAGACGCCATGAAGTGGACCGATACGCAAGAAATCGCGATGGCCTTGACCGACAAGCACACGGATGTCGATCCGCAATATGTGCGGTTCACCGATTTACATCGCTGGGTCACCGAGCTCGAGGGCTTTGACGACGATCCCAATCGGTCGAGCGAGAAGATTCTTGAGGCGATCCAGCTGGCCTGGATCGAAGACGCGGCTGAATAGTCACGATTCGGCAGCGGGCTGACAAAGAAAAGCCGCTTCGCGTTTGCGAAGCGGCTTTTTCATGCCGGCGAGCGGCGAGGCCGCTTAATCGGTTCACCCCGCGGCAAGCGTGCCGTTCTCGATGTGCACGCGCTCGCCTTGTTGGAACGGCGGCGCTTCGCGATACGTGAAGTAGCGCGTATGGCCGTTTTCCATCTTCACACGGACCTGATAGTCGGTTTCGCTGCGCAGATGCTTTTCGACCGCGTTGCCCGCAAAGCCGCCGCCCACTGCGCCGAGCACCGTCATCGCGGCACGGCCGGTACCGTGGCCGAACAAATTGCCGACGACGCCGCCTGCCACTGCGCCGCCGACTGCGCCGACGCCGGTTCCATGGCCTTCCTTCTTGATCGGCACGACCGCTACGACGGTGCCGCAGGTCGCGCAGTAGGCGGGAGCAGGCTGTTGTTGCGGCTCCTGTGCGTACTGCGGCTGGACAGGCTGCTGTTGCGGCTGCTGCGCATACTGCGGCTGAGCAGGTTGCGCGGCTTGCTGAGCTGGCGCGGCCGGCTCTGCGGGAGCGGCGGGCTGTTGAGCCATCGTTTGCGGCTGCTCTTGAGGGAGCGCAGCCTGCTGGGCCGCTTGCTGGCTCGTTTGGCCGTTGGCCGACAGCGTGGCCGGCGCGGATGAATCGACCACGCCTTGCGGTTGCGACGTCACCGCCGCGGCTTGCGTCTGGTTATCCTGAGCGTCGGAGCTCGATGCCTTCGGAAACAGGCCCGTGATCGCCGCGGTGGCGGCAAGGCTTGCGACGATGACGCCCGCCGCCGCAGTGGCGATGAGCGGGTGAAGGCGGCGATGCGGTGTGGCCGGTGTGTTTTGGTTATCCATTTGGGAACCTCCGTCTGAGCAGAGTCGATTCAACTATGACTATAGTCTCCGCCAAATGGCTCCCGGTTGCGTTTCCATTTGTAACCGTTTCCAGCGGGCCTGCCGCGCAGGCTTGCATCGCCTCCTCGTGAAATCACGGCGGTTCGAGGGTCGAAAGCACAAAAGAAACTGCCCGACAAACGGCATCGGGCAGAATTTACCGACAGTTACAAATGTCACTTTAAAAGCGCATCAATCTTCGCGGCGCAGGTGCGGGAAGAGGATCACGTCGCGGATGCTCGGGCTATCGGTCAAGAGCATCACAAGGCGGTCGATGCCAATGCCGCAGCCGCCCGTCGGGGGCATGCCGTATTCGAGCGCGCGGATGTAGTCGGCGTCGAAGAACATCGCTTCTTCATCGCCCGCGTCCTTCTGCTCGACTTGCTTCTTGAAGCGCGCGGCCTGGTCTTCCGGATCGTTCAGCTCCGAGAAGCCGTTCGCGATTTCGCGGCCGGTCATGAACAGCTCGAAGCGCTCGGTGATGCCTTCATGCGTGTCCGATGCGCGCGCGAGCGGCGACACTTCGATCGGGTAATCGACGATGTAGGTCGGCTCCCACAACTGGGACTCGGCGGTCTCTTCAAAGAGCGCGAGCTGCAGCGCGCCGAGGCCTGCGTTCAGAAACGCCGGCTGGTTCGTGTCGACGCCGAACTTCTTCAGCTCGGTGCGCACGTAAGCGGCATCCGACAGCTGGCCATCGGTGTATTGCGGCGCGTACTTCTGGATCGCCTGCGTGATCGTCAGACGATGGAATGGCTTGGCGAGGTCGAGCTCGCGGCCCTGGTAGGTGATCGTGGCCGTGCCAAGCGCGTCGATCGTCGCCTGGCGGATCAACTGCTCGACGAAGTCCATCAGCCATGTGTAGTCGGTGTACGCGGCGTAGAACTCCATCATCGTGAATTCCGGATTGTGACGCGGCGACACGCCTTCGTTACGGAAATTCCGGTTGATCTCGAACACGCGCTCGAAGCCGCCGACGACCAGCCGCTTCAAGTAGAGCTCGGGTGCGATGCGCAGGAACATCTGCATGTCGAGCGCATTGTGGTGCGTGACGAATGGCTTGGCCGCCGCGCCGCCGGGGATCGGGTGCAGCATCGGCGTTTCGACTTCCATGAAGCTCGCATCCGACATGAACTTGCGGATCGACGACACCGCCTTCGTACGCGCGACGAACCTGTTGCGCGCTTCGGGCGTGACGATCAGGTCGACGTAGCGCTGGCGATAGCGCATTTCCTGGTCGGCGAGGCCGTGGAACTTGTCCGGCAGCGGACGCAGCGCCTTCGACAAGAGACGCAGCTCCGTGCAGCGCACCGACAGCTCGCCCTTGTTGGTGCGAAAGAGCACGCCGCGCGCCGCGACGATGTCGCCGAGGTCCCACTTCTTGAACGCTTCGTACGTCTCTTCGCCGACGTCCGCCGGCGTGACGAAGAATTGGATCTGGCCCGAGCCGTCGCGCACGGTCGCGAAGCTCGCCTTGCCCATCACGCGCTTGAGCATCATGCGGCCGGCGACGGCCACGTTGAGCGCGGTCGCGTCGAGCGCGTCCTTGTCGGTGTCGGCGTGCTCTGCCTGCAGGTCGCCGGCGTGATGCGTCGGACGGAAGTCGTTAGGGAACGCCACGCCGCGCTCGCGCAGCGCACGCAGTTTCTCGCGGCGCTCGGCGATGATCTGGTTGTCGTCCTGTTCGGGCACGGCGCTCGGCTGGGTCGGTTCGGTCATGATGAATTGGAGATTGGAACTTAAACGCCTTGCTTGAGGCTGGCGCTGATGAATTCGTCGAGATCGCCGTCGAGCACACTCTTGGTGTTGCTGATTTCGACGTTGGTGCGCAGATCCTTGATGCGGCTGTTGTCGAGCACGTACGAGCGGATCTGGTGGCCCCAGCCCACATCGGATTTGCTCGATTCGAGCTTGTCCTGCTCGGACTGGCGCTTGCGCATTTCCGCTTCGTAGAGGCGCGATTTCAGCATCGCCATCGCTTCGGCGCGGTTGCGGTGCTGCGAGCGGTCGTTCTGGCACTGCACGACGATGCCGCTGGGCATGTGCGTAATCCGCACGGCCGAATCGGTCTTGTTGATGTGCTGGCCGCCCGCGCCTGAGGCGCGGAACGTATCGATGCGCAAATCCGCCGGATTGACGTCGACCTCGAACGAATCGTCGATCTCGGGGTACACGAACACCGACGAGAACGACGTGTGACGGCCGCCAGACGAGTCGAACGGCGACTTGCGCACGAGGCGGTGAATGCCCGTTTCGGTGCGCAAAAAGCCGTACGCGTACTCGCCTTCGACTTTGATCGTCGCGCTCTTGATGCCGGCAACGTCGCCTTCCGATTCTTCGAGCACTTCCGTCTTGAAGCCCTTGCGCTCGCAGTAGCGCAGGTACTGGCGCAAGAGCATCGACGCCCAGTCGCACGCTTCGGTGCCGCCGGCTCCGGCTTGAATGTCGATGAACGCGTTGTTCGGGTCGGCCGGGTTCGAGAACATCCGGCGGAATTCCATGTCGGCGACGCGCTGCTCCAGCCCGCCGGCATCGGCTTCGCAGGCGACGAGCGTATCGTCGTCGCCTTCCTCGCGGGCCATGTCGAAGAGGTCCTGCGTGTCGCGCAGGTCGTTATCGAGCGCCGTGAGCGTCATCACGACGCCGTCGAGCAGCTTCTTTTCCTTGCCGAGTGCCTGGGCGTGCTTCGAGTCGTTCCAGACGTTCGGGTCTTCGAGTTCCTTGTTGACTTCGGCTAGCCGCGACGCTTTGGCGTCGTAGTCAAAGATACCCCCGTAGCTCGCCCGCGCGATGGCGCAGGTCCGCGAGAGAGCTTTCGATCGCGTTGAGACGTTCCGCTTCCATGTCGATCTTTTCTGCTTCGTAAAAAGGAGAAATTATAGCCGATCGGCATGGCAAGACGGCGGTGCGGACGGTCGTCAATCCGCCGCGTGCTCCACGATCAACTGCACGCGCGACACGCCGTTCCACGTATCGCTCGAGAGCCGGTAGGCGAGCGTCGCGCGCGCGGGCAGCGGGTCGGTGTGGTTGAACCAGATCGCGGAAAAGCGCTGACGGCCGCGCGTGAGCTGCAGCTTCAAGTGCTTGTCCTTCACGAGCGCTTGCGAGGCGATGTCGAACTCGCCCGAAAACACCGGCGCCGGAAACCCCTGGCCCCAGACGGCGGCGTCGAGCATCTCGACGAATTGCGGCGTGAAATATGCCTCCTCGAGGTCACCGTCGGTTTCGATCACGCGCGCGAGCGCGTCATCGGTCAGCCACTCGCGGCCGACCGCTTCGAACGCGGCCGTGAAGCGCGGGATATCGGCAGCGGCGAGCGTGAGTCCAGCCGCCATCGCGTGGCCGCCGAACTTGACGATGAGACCGGGCTCGCGCTTGGCGATCAGATCGAGCGCATCGCGCAGATGGAAGCCCGCGATCGAGCGGCCCGAGCCCTTCGCGAGCACGCCGCTGTCGTCGGCGCGGGCGAACGTGAACGACGGGCGATGAAACTTTTCCTTTAGACGCCCGGCGACGATGCCGATCACGCCCTGGTGCCAGTTCGGATTGAAGAGCGTGATGGTCGCGGTGCCCGCCGGATCGACCGACGACAGGTCTTCCAGCGCCTGCTGCTGCATGCCCGCTTCGATCTCGCGGCGCTCGCGGTTCATTGCGTCGAGCTGCTGCGCGAGTTCCCAGGCGCGGCCGACGTCGTCGGTCGTCAGGCATTCGATGCCGAGCGACATGTCGGAGAGGCGTCCGGCCGCATTCAGGCGCGGCCCGAGCGCGAAGCCGAGGTCGAAGCCCGATGCGCTTCTCGCGTCGCGTCCGGCGGCGCGGAAGAGGGCGGCGATGCCCGGTTGCATGCGTCCGTTGCGGATGCGCTGCAGCCCTTGCGCGACCAGCACGCGGTTGTTGCCGTCGAGCTTCACGACGTCCGCGACGGTGCCGAGCGCGACCAGATCGAGCAGGCCGTCCAGACGCGGCTCGGGGCGCTGGCCGGGGTTCGTGCCGAACACGCTTCGCTTGCGCAGCTCGGCGCGCAATGCGAGCAGCACGTAGAACATCACGCCTACGCCCGCGAGGCACTTGCTCGGAAATGCGCAGCCCGGTTGGTTCGGATTGACGATCGCGCGGGCCTTCGGCAGCGCGTCGCCCGGCAGGTGGTGATCGGTGACGAGCACGTCGATATCGAGCGCGTTCGCTGCCTCGACGCCTTCGACGCTCGCGATGCCGTTGTCCACGGTGATCAGCAGATCGGGCTTGCCGCCTTTGCGGGTTGCCGCGAGTTCGACGATCTCGGGCGTGAGGCCGTAGCCGTATTCGAAGCGGTTCGGCACGAGGTAGTCGATTTGCGCGCCGAACATGCGCAAGCCGCGCACGGCCACCGCGCAGGCGGTCGCGCCGTCGCAGTCGTAATCGGCGACGACGAGCATCCGCCGATTCTGTTCGAGCGCGTCGGCGAGCAGCGCGGCGGCATCGGCGCAGCCCTTGAGGTTTAGCGGCGGCACGAGCCGCGTGAGGGCGGTTTCGATTTCGTCGGGCTGGCGCACGCCGCGGGCGGCGTACAAGCGGGCGAGCACGGGGTGAAGCCCGTGGCGGATCAACGCTTGCGCGTCGGCGGGAGACGACGCGCGGGTCACGATTCGGGTCATGCGGCAAGGCCGAAAAAGGAGCGGGAGAGCACGCCCGGCGTGGCGCGCAGAGCGGATCGCCCGCCGAGTTTCATTCGAAGAGCGACGCCAGCACGCGGCGGCGCCAGAATTTGCGCAGGTCGCCGCGCGTGACGGTGAGCGTCGACGAGCCGGTGTCGCCGCAAAGCGTCAAGCCAAGTTCGCCGATGCGGCCCGCCTGCAGCGCGGCAAGCGCCGGGGCGAACCAGTCGCGTTCCAGCGCGTTCAGCGCTGCATTCCAGCGCGCCCAGTCCTGTTCGATGAACGGCGACGAGAACGGGTCCAGCTCGACGAGCGTGGCGCCGGCGGCGTTCGCTTGCAGCGCGCCGAACGACGGGGGCGGCGGACCCGCTTCGACGCCCGCGGCAAGCGCGAGCCCGCGCGTGGCCGCGGCATCGGAAAGCACCCGCGCAAATGGGCTCTTGACCGCTTGCGCCGCGCCCGGCGCGTGCATCCAGATCGAATTGACCGCGGGCAGTCCGCGCGCCTCGCGCGCTTCGTTCACGGGATGCTCGAACCACGCCATCTGCACTTCGTTCTGCAGCTTCATCCACGCGCGCGAGCGCTCGCCGGTGCGCGCTTCGTGCGGCAGCCAGATTTCGATGTTGCGACCCGTCGCGCGCAGCGGCGATGCGCCCGCGAGCGCGCCGAGCGCGTCGCCCGACACGTACCAGCGCAGCGGCGTCGGCGCCTGCAGCGTCACGCCGAGCTCTTCGA
>DATGHJ010000622.1:0-5335 GCA_035308085.1 Trinickia sp.
GCCCACGGCCGGTTCGAGGCCGCTTGCACACACCGGGATGGCGTCGCGGCGAACCATGGCGAGAAAGCGTCGGAAAGGGTTGGGACCGCGGGCACGCTACGGTGTGGCGGGGGAAGCGGAAGACCCCTTGCGGCCGCGCTCGATCGCCTGCGTCAGCGCCCCGAGCGCCTGCTGTGAATCGGGCGGCGCGACGCCGGCGGCCACGCGCAACAGCATCGCGCGCAGCGCCTCGGTTGCCCGTGAAATCGACGCGCCGTCGGGCGTGTCGATCATCGCACGCGAATGCACATCGGGCACCGCGGCGCCGGCGTGCGCGCGGCGCCGCCACGCGAGACCCAGCGCGTCGGAAAGCAGCGCCACATGGCCGAGCCCGAGCGCACACGCGGCGGCGCCGAGCCGATACGCCGCGTCGCCGGCCAGGAGCGCGGCGCCGGCATCGTCCTTGGCGGCGCCGTTTGCGGCGCTCGCGTGTTTCGACAACACATCGATCGACGCGTCCGCGGTCTGCAGGAAATCCTCATACGCATTGGCGTTGACGCTCAACACGCCCAGTTCACGCGTGAGCGACACGCGGCCAGTCGCCTGCCGTTCCGCCGCGGCCGCGTCGGCCTCCCACAGCGCCTCGGAAGCCTGCGTGCCGGCGACGTGCCAGTCGACGGTCAAGCCGTAGTCGTTGAGCAGCGTGACCTGGTCGGCGTCTTCGGCGGCGGCGCCGTAGAGCGCGTAGTCGCGCCACAACATCGCGAGCGACGCGCGCACGAACGAACGCGGCGCCATCGCGATGCCGCGCGCCTGGTCGGCGAGCAGCAGATTGCAACGCGCGTAGAAGCGCTTGGCGTCGGCGGCGCCCGATACGGCCCGGCCGCTCGCGCGCAACGCCTTCGAACAGCCGGCGGCCAAACGCCAGACATCGTAGGGATCGGGGCCCGCGAGCTCCGCCATGCACGCGTCGATTTCGTCGAGCGCACTTTGCGCCGCCGAATGGCCGCGCAAGACGAAGAGCAGCGCGGCTTCGTAGCTCGCCCGCAAGAGCGCAAGCCGTTGTGCCGGCACCGCCCGCAACGTTGCCGGCGGGATCGGCCGGTACGCGAGCGCGAGGTCTTCGTAGGCGACGTCGAACGCGTGCGTATGCTGCGCGAGGCGCGCGCTCAGCTCGCGATAGTGATCGAAAAGAGTCGCGGAACACGCGAGTTCGCGCAGATTGCGCCGCTCGATTGCCGCCTGGAAATCGTCAAGCGCGATGCCGAAGCGCCGCGCGAAGTCGCCGCCGGCAAACGGCGACGCGAGCACGAGCGTGTCGGCAAAGCGCTGGGCCGCATGCCAGCCGGCCTGGCGCAGCGCCGCAGCGGTATGGATCAGAGGAGCGGTGATGTCAGTGTGCGCGCTGAATCCGCGCTGCGCGTCGAGCAGCGCCGTCTCGGCGGCGTGCACTGCCGCGCCGCGCGGATTCGGCAGCGCTTCGAAACTCGCGGGAACAGCGGAACCCTGTGTCATAGGCATGCGATACGACCACTCTCGAACCGCGCCTTCGTGGCGCGGACAAGCTGGCGTGCCGTGCGGCGACGCGGTTTGACGGACACGGACTGCGGAATCGACTCTCCAGCAGACCGCCTCGATGGTGAAACGAACAGCTGCGACGAAAATGCGAAAGGATCAACGCTCGACGGGGACGCGCATAACGTACGGGAACGGCCGCCGCTTGGCGCCGAACCGATCAGATCTGGACCATCTCGAAGTCTTCCTTGCGCGCGCCGCACTCAGGGCACGTCCAGTTAATCGGAACGTCTTCCCAGCGCGTGCCCGGGGCAATGCCTTCTTCGGGCAAGCCGGCTTCTTCGTCGTAAATCCAGCCGCAGATCAGGCACATCCAGCTTCTATATTCCATTCTTATGCCGCGTCGAAAAATCCGTTGATCAAAGAGCCATGATGGTACCGTTTTGCCGCCCGGCTCGCCAGCAATCCAGCCCCTAACGGGCTTGGCGCGTTCGGCCTGTTCGACGAGGATCAAATACGGAAAAAACGGCGCAGCGCGCAAATAAAGCCGCATAATTGAGCCACCCGCACGCTATGTGCCCGCTTAACAACGCGGGACCATGGCGAGATCTACCCTTCTCCCACACCGTTCATGTCTAGCGAGACCCCTCCGATCGTCCTTACCTTTGGCCTGTCCGACCCGACCGGCGGCTCCGGTCTGCAAGCCGACCTGCTGACACTGGCGAGCATGGGCTGCCACGGCGTCTGCGTGCTCACCGGCTACACAGTGCGCGATTCGGCGAGCTGCGACGAAGTCACTGGCCTCGATCCCGATACGGTCGCGACGCAAGCGCGGATGCTGCTGGAAGACATGCCGATCGCCGCGTTCAAGATCGGGGCCGCGACGCGTGCCGAGGTGGTGAGCGCGATCGCCGAAGTCGTCGCCGACTATGACGACATCCCGCTGATCCTCGCCCCCGATTTCACGCTTGACGACGAGCACGTGCTAGCGGCCGACGAACTGCGCGAATCGATCGCCGACTTGCTCGCGCCGCAAACCACGCTGCTCGTGGCCGATCACGCCACGCTGCTCGCGCTCGCTCAACCGGACGGCGATGCCGATACGCCGACGCTCGACGCGGCGATCTCTCACCTTCTGTCGCAAGGCGCCGAATACATCTTGTCGACCGAGACCGGCACGCACCGGCTCGTCAACACGCTTTTCTCCGAAGACGGCCAATTGCGGCAGGACATGTGGGATCGCCCGGCCCATCGCATCATGGGCATCACCGACACGCTCGGCGCAGCGATCGCGGCATTGCTCGCAAATGGCCAGGATCCGGCGGAAGCGGCACGCGAAGCGCAGGAATATTTGTATCAAGCGGCGCGCAACGCGTTCCGCCCCGGTATGGGCGCGTATCTGCCTGACCGTTTCTTCTGGGCGCGCAACGACGAGGCTGAGGAAACGCCGCCTGCCAGCGAGCCTGATGCGCCGCCGGGCGAAGCTCGGCATTGAACGCACTCGCACTTGATGTACAGACGTAAAAAAAACCCGCATCGCTGCGGGTTTTTCTTTGAGGGTACGCGCCTCGCGACGCGCCCCTCCATGTATTTTCCAACGAGGCCGCGAACGGCCCCTTACGGAATTTACATGTCCATGCCCATGCCGCCCATGCCGCCGGGCATGCCGCCAGGCATCGGAGCATCTTCCTTCGGCAGTTCGGTAACGGCTGCGTCGGTCGTCAGCAGCAGGCCTGCCACCGATGCCGCGTTTTGCAGCGCGGTGCGCGTGACCTTCGTCGGGTCCACGACGCCGTCTTCGACCAGGTCGACGTATTGGCCGGTGGCTGCGTTGTAGCCGAAGTTGCCCTTGCCTGCTGCAACTGCCGCCACCACGACGCTGGCTTCTTCGCCGCCATTGATCACGATCTGACGCAGCGGCTCTTCCATCGCGCGCAGCACGATCTTGATGCCGGCGTCTTGGTCGGCGTTCGCGCCCTTCAGACCGACGATTGCCGAGCGAGCGCGGATCAGCGCAACGCCGCCGCCAGCCACGATGCCTTCTTCAACGGCTGCGCGCGTGGCGTGCAGTGCGTCTTCGACACGTGCCTTCTTTTCCTTCATTTCGACTTCGGTCGCAGCGCCGACCTTGATCACTGCCACACCGCCGGCCAGCTTGGCCACGCGCTCTTGCAGCTTTTCACGGTCGTAGTCCGACGTCGCTTCTTCGATTTGCGTGCGAACTTGCTTCACGCGCGCTTCGATGTTCTTCGCTTCGCCAGCGCCGTCGATGATCGTCGTGTTTTCCTTGCCCACTTCGATGCGCTTCGCTTGGCCCAGTTCAGCCAGCGACGCCTTCTCGAGCGTGAGCCCGGTTTCTTCGGCGATCACTTGGCCGCCCGTCAGGATCGCGATGTCTTCGAGCATCGCCTTGCGACGATCGCCGAAGCCCGGAGCCTTGACCGCAACGGTCTTCAGGATGCCGCGGATGTTGTTGACCACGAGCGTAGCCAGCGCTTCGCCTTCGACGTCTTCTGCGATGATCAGCAGCGGACGGCCAGCCTTCGCGACTTGCTCGAGCACCGGCAGCAGATCACGGATGTTCGAAACCTTCTTGTCGTGCAGCAGCACGAACGGGTTTTCGAGCACGGCGACTTGCTTTTCCGGGTTGTTGATGAAGTACGGCGACAGGTAGCCGCGGTCGAATTGCATACCTTCGACGACGTCCAGCTCGTCCGATAGCGACTTGCCGTCTTCCACCGTGATCACGCCTTCCTTGCCGACCTTGTCCATCGCTTCAGCGATGCGATCGCCGATCGACGTGTCGCTGTTCGCCGAGATCGCGCCGACTTGTGCGATTTCCTTGTTGGTCGTGCAGGGCTTGCTGATCTTGCGCAGCTCTTCGATCGCTGCGCCGACGGCCTTGTCGATGCCGCGCTTCAGGTCCATCGGGTTCATGCCCGATGCGACGTACTTCATGCCTTCGCGAACGATCGATTGTGCGAGGACCGTAGCGGTCGTCGTGCCATCGCCGGCGTTGTCGCTGGTCTTGGAAGCCACTTCCTTGACCATTTGCGCGCCCATGTTCTGGAGCTTGTCCTTCAGCTCGATTTCCTTCGCGACCGACACACCGTCCTTGGTGACCGTCGGGCCGCCGAAGCTGCGCTCGAGCACCACGTTGCGGCCCTTCGGACCCAGCGTGACCTTCACAGCGTTGGCGAGAATGTTCACACCCTCGACCATCTTGGCACGAGCGGAATCGCCGAATACGACGTCTTTAGCTGCCATCTTCTAACTCCTTGAAATCTTTGAGAATACGAACCGGGGCAAGTTACTTCTGAACGACTGCCATGATGTCTTCTTCGCGCATCACGAGCAGCTCGTTGCCGTCGACCTTGACGGTCTGGCCGGCGTACTTGCCGAACAGGACGCGATCGCCAACCTTCACGTCGAGGGCGATCTGCGCACCCTTGTCATCGCGCTTGCCCGGGCCGATGGCGAGCACTTCGCCTTGATCCGGCTTTTCAGCGGCTGCGTCAGGGATCACGATGCCCGATGCGGTCTTGGTTTCTTGATCCAAACGCTTCACGATGACGCGATCGTGCAAAGGACGAAGGTTCATACACACTCCTCTCTTGATTGAGACTGAAGAACGCTGAGTAAAACCGCTTGGCAGGAGGCCAGGCGGAAATCTTGTTAGCACTCACGTGCAGCGAGTGCTAATTATATGGACGGGTTTTGACAAATTCAAGGCGGGTATCGAGATTCGCTCAACTTTGAACTTTGTTCACTTGAGTTTGAACTCGCGCAAGGTGTTCCTAAGCTGGCAGGCAGCCGAATATTTCAATAAAAACAATGATTT